>NZ_JBEHFY010000062.1:0-624 GCF_040225815.1 Corynebacterium sp. KPL2895 | reverse complement strand
ATGGCCGTGGCCTTTCCCGACCGCTTCGACAAATACCTATAAACCTAGCCCCACACACAAACAACTTGACACGCTCCCCATTTATAAAACGAGGAACGATTGAGCTTTAAAACGTGGCACATCCGCATAAGCCGAGTATTCGGTTCGGTGGTCATAGACACACTGGAAGCAGAACTTCAGTGAGTTGCTTTAAGCAAAATATTTAGCGGCCTTGCGCAGGATATCGCGTTCTGCACGTAGCTTTGCGTTTTCTTTTCTCTCACTGGCGGATTCGCTCGGAATAAGTTGTCGCCTGGGCCTTGTCACGCATGGTCTTCGTGCGGGCGCGTTTGCCGGTGCCGTACTGCTTAAGCCAGGAATAAAGTGAGGAACGATTGGTTCCAAGCTCTGCTGAAGTCGCATAAAGTGAGAGGTCCTCATTGTTTTCGTAGAGGGCCTAAGCATCACGCTTGAACTGTTCGGAGTACCTAGGCATGGTGGTAGATTACCTTTCTTCCCAACCCAACCGGGCTGGATATCAGGTGTCTACCTAACAGGGGTCAGGTCCTCCGGCATGACACGGTGACCAGGCTTGCGCCGGGTGGTGATGCATCGACGCCGTTTGCTAAAGCCTTTTAGTCCCAT
>NZ_JBEHFY010000061.1:0-625 GCF_040225815.1 Corynebacterium sp. KPL2895 | reverse complement strand
AAACGCGATGCCGTGGCCCTCTATGAGAACAATGAGGACCTCTCGCTGAACAAAGCATCAGCAGAGCTCGGTATCAACCGTGCCTCGCTGCATTCATGGGTCAAGAAGCATGGCACCGGCAAACGCGCCCGCACTAAAGCCCTGCAGGATAAAGCCCAGCCGGTAGATGATTCCGAGCGGATCCGCCAGTTAGAAAAAGAACAAGCACAACTGCGCGAAGAATGTGACATCCTGCGCAAGGCCGCCACACATTTTGACTACTAAAGTAGGCCCACTGGCAAGCAGCCTTATTCCCCGACGTGTCCACTTTCCAGCGTCAAGTCCCGTTCTATTGTCGATCTTGGATTATTCATTATGGAAACGCTAGGCTTTATTGTGAAAGCCTCGGAACGATCCCTGCACTACGAAAGTAGGAGTAAATCGCCGAGGTTATTGATTTTTCCGGGCAACTATTTCCTTCCGCAACGGCACGAGGCTTACCACGGGTTACAGATACACCACACTAGTGGACGCAACCGAACGGTTCGAACCGAAACAGCGAACTCTGCAGGGTCAAGTCCGTTTGAGTGGTGTTTCTACCTTTCGATAGAGCATGCAGTGTGATGGTGTCAGGGGCCAGCACGTG
>NZ_JBEHFY010000060.1:0-692 GCF_040225815.1 Corynebacterium sp. KPL2895 | reverse complement strand
CGTCGTGAGTTAGCTGAGGCCAAGATGGATAATGAGTTCTTGTCAAAAGCCACCGCCTTCTTCGCTGCGAAGCAACGCGATCGGAAAAATTTGAGCTAATGCAGCCAGAGCAAGGCGAACTACAGCATCAAACGAATGAGCAGGTTATTAGAGGTTTCTCGTTCTGGCTACTATAAATGGCAAAAGGCTCAAGCAGTACGGCTTCGTGGTGAAAATCAGCGTCAGAGATTCCTCGACCAGTTAGACAGGAAAATTCATGACATCTGGGAAGATTCTGACGAAGTCTACGGTGCCCCACGGATTACTGCAGAACTCGCCGAGGGTGGGGTCTATGTGAATCGCAAAACCGTGGCCAAACGCATGCGGATGATGGGTATTGAAGGCATCTCACCCAGGGCGTTTGTTCCCGTAACGACGATTCAATCCAAGCGGAAGTCAACGCTTCCAGACCTAGTGAAACGCCTATTTGATCAAGGGCAGCTTAATCGAGTGTGGATGTCGGATATTACCTATCTACGCACGAATGAGGGCTGGCTGTACCTATGCGTTATCCGCGATGGACACTCCCGCCGAGTCCTAGGCTGGTCCATGGATAGTGTGCAGGATTCTTACCTAGTTGAACGTGCACTGCGCATGGCTTACACCCTGCGTGGTGAAGTACCCGACGGCGTGGTCTTCCACGCCGATCGTGG
>NZ_JBEHFY010000059.1:0-745 GCF_040225815.1 Corynebacterium sp. KPL2895 | reverse complement strand
AATTACCGAAATCGTAAAAGACTCCGAATTCAGCTACGGCTATCGTCGCGTCTGGATTCAATTGAAGCAATCGGGAATCAAGGTCAGCGAGAAAGTTGTGCGCCGAATCATTACGGCCGAAGGGTTAACGGTGCGTTATGTTAAGAAAAAGCGTCGTTATTCGTCGTATCGCGGGGAGATTTCAGATGCCCCACCAAACTTGGTGAAACGGAATTTTCATGCTGATAAGCCTGGGCTGCTGTGGTTGACGGATATTTCAGAGTTTCCTGCTGATGACGGGAAAATCTACTTTTCAGCGTTGGTGGATTGTTTTGACGGAAAGATCGTGGGAGCAACAACGAGTTGCCATCCTAGTCAGCAGCTTGCAGACGACTGCTTAGCACAGGCGATTGAAAATGATGCGCCTGCGGATCCGACAAGATTAGTAATCCATTCCGATCGGGGTTGCCACTACCGAGGTAATAGTTGGATCCAAGCCTGCCAAGACATCGGTTTTGCTCGTTCAATGTCGAAGAAAGGGTGCTCACCCGACAATTCGGCGTGCGAAGGATTGTTCGGCCGAATGAAAAATGAGATGTTCTATGGACGTAAATGACGCCATCGTGAGGAACTAGAGAAAGCGATTCATGAATATGTCGACTTCTACAACGAACGAAGAATCAAGCTTGAGTTCGGCGGATTAAGCATCAATCAACGCCGACGCAAACTGCTACTCTGAATAGTCCTAAAAAATGTCCGCATCCCC
>NZ_JBEHFY010000058.1:0-749 GCF_040225815.1 Corynebacterium sp. KPL2895 | reverse complement strand
CAGCGCTTCCGGTCGTAGAACTCGGTCTTAAGCGTCGACCAGAACGACTCAGCCATCGCATTATCGAAACACACCCCGGTACGCCCCACGGACTGAGCAATGCCCAGGTTTCGGCACACCTCCCAAAGCTTCTCGCTGGTAAATTGCGTTCCGCGGTCGGCGTGAAACACCAGCCCATCAGGAACGTCACCACGGAAGTGTGTGCGCCATCCGCAGGGCCCGTTCGACCAAACTTGTGTCTTGAACGCGATCCATAGCCCAGCCCAGTACCCTGCGGGAATGACCGTCGCGGACTGCACATAAGTACAACCATCCTTCACCGGTGCGCAGGTAGGTAATATCTGACATCCACACCCGGTTAAGCTCACCGGTATCACACATGCGCCGGACCAGGTCCGGAAGACTCGACTTACGCTTGGCTTGAATCGTTGTCACGGGCACAAAAGCACGCGGTGAAATCCCTTCAATGCCCATCAGGCGCATCCGCTTAGCCACAGTCTTGCGATTCAAGGTGATCTGGTAGCGCTCGGTAAATTCTGCGGTGATCCGCGGGGCACCATAAACCTCGTCGGAGTCTTTTTCAGATCTGGTGAATCTTGCTATCAACATCATCGTAAAATGCCGCACGATCATCTTTTCCGGATAAGCGTTGCTGCTGCATATGGGCCCATGTGTAGTATCCAGACCGAGATACCTTCAAAAGGCGTGCCATGCGCTTGATACTGAAATTCGCCTTGCTCTGGCTGCAT
>NZ_JBEHFY010000057.1:0-793 GCF_040225815.1 Corynebacterium sp. KPL2895 | reverse complement strand
AATAGCTACCTGCTATTTAAAAGGCGTGTCCACACGCAGGATGAACGATCTCGTCGCCAGTTTGGGAATTAATAATCTTTCAAAGTCGCAGGTATCTGACATGGCTAAAGACCTGGACGAGATGGTCGAAGACTTCCGTACCCGACCACTCGATACCGGTCCATACCTGTATATTGCCTGTGATGCATTGACCATGAAAGTCCGCGAAGGAGGACGCGTGGTCAAAGCTTCCGTCCTCGTGGCTACCGGGGTTAATGCCGAAGGCTATCGTGAGCTATTGGGCATGCAGGTTGCTACATCTGAGTCTGTGGCGTCGTGGACTGGGTTCTTTAGGGATCTTAAAGCTCGCGGACTTAATGAGGTCTATCTTGTCACCAGTGACGCGCATCTAGGAATCCAGCATGCGATTAGTGACGTGTTGCCGAATGCGTCCTGGCAGCGGTGTCGAACGCACTTTTCTAAAAACCTGTCTTCGATGGTTGCCAAGACCCAGTGGCCAACCCTATCGGCGATGTTTCATACGATATTCCAGCAACCAGACTCGGAATCGGTGTGGTCCCAAGCACGTGAGGTCGTAGCGTTTTGTGAAGATAAATTCCCCCACGTTGCCAGCTACCTGGAAGAAGCCCTCGACGAGCTCTTAGCTTTTACCAACGCCCCGAAATCCGTCTGGAAGAAAGTCTGGTCGAATAACCCTACTGAACGGCTCAATCGTGAAATCCGCAGACGTACGGATGTTGTAGGCATCTTCCCCAATCGTGACGCTGTCGTGCGCCTTGTTGGTGCTGTCCTA
>NZ_JBEHFY010000056.1:0-869 GCF_040225815.1 Corynebacterium sp. KPL2895 | reverse complement strand
GGAGCCGACTTCCGCGCTGAGGTAGCCCTCGGCCGTGAGCTGCTCATATGCGGTAACGACACTGCCGCGGGAGACGCCGAGCTGGGTGGCCAGAGTGCGCGTGGAGGGCACGGGCTCGCCGGGAAGCAGGGCGCCGGAGGTGACATCGGCGCGCACGGCGGCGGCAATTTGCACCGGCAGGGCGCGAGTATCGGCGGGGTCGAGGCGCAGGGGCATAAACACAGCATAAGTGGTACAACCCAACACGCGGGAAATGGTTCTTTACTTGTACCACTTGGGCAGGGCAGTATAGAGCGCATGACCGAAAACATTGCGACCACGCGCGTGAAACGTGGACTAGCTGACATGCTCAAGGGCGGCGTCATCATGGACGTCGTGACCCCAGAACAGGCGCGCATCGCCGAAGATGCGGGCGCCAGCGCCGTCATGGCACTTGAGCGCGTGCCTGCCGATATCCGCGCCCAGGGCGGCGTGGCCCGCATGTCCGATCCGGAGCTTATCGAGGGCATCGTCGACGCCGTATCCATCCCCGTGATGGCGAAGGCGCGCATTGGCCACTTCGTCGAGGCGCAGATTCTGGGCGAGCTCGGCGTGGACTTCATCGATGAGTCCGAGGTGCTCAGCCCCGCCGATTACGTCAACCACATCAATAAGTGGGACTTCGACGTGCCGTTTGTGTGCGGTGCGACCAACCTGGGCGAGGCCCTGCGCCGCATCACCGAGGGCGCGGCCATGATTCGATCCAAGGGCGAGGCCGGCACCGGCGATGTCTCCGAGGCCGTCAAGCACCTGCGCACCATTCGCGCGGAAATCGCCCGCTTGCAGCACCTCGACCGCGACGAGCTGTACGTTGCCGCCAAGGAGCTCCA
>NZ_JBEHFY010000055.1:0-897 GCF_040225815.1 Corynebacterium sp. KPL2895 | reverse complement strand
AAAATTCTGACCCCGGCACGCAAATATGAAGCCATTGATTACGCTGTATCCGTGGGCTATTCGGTGCGCTTTGCCTGTCGCGTGGTCGGGGTATCTAGAGCGGCGTACTACAACGCCCGCACACGCCACCAGCAGCCCAGCGTGGATAAGTACGCTGCTCTACGCAGGTGGCTCGTCACTTTCGCTGGTGAGCACCGACGCTGGGGCTATCGCCGTGCTTGGGTGAAAGCCCGGCAGGCTGGTTTTACCTGTGGCCGTGATGTGGTGCGCCGGCTGTGGCGCCAGGAGGGTTTGCGGGCTTGTGCTTGCAAAGCTGGTAAGCAACGGTGCTTGCCTGTGCCAACGCCGCGTACGCAGCCAGCGACATGTCCGGGGCACGTGTGGGCACTGGACTTCCAGTTCGATAGCGACTACCAGGGCAAAGCCTTTTAAGATCTGCAACGTGATCGACGAGTTTACCCGTGAGCATGTTGGTTTCGAGGTCGCTCGGTCAATTACTGCTACTGCGGTGATTGACCTGCTGGAGAACGTGAGCTGCTGTGCGTGGCAGACCTCGGGTGTTACGTATGGATAACGGCCCGGAGTTCATCAGCCGTGAGCTGGCTAGTTGGGCTGCTAAGCAAGACACTGTCGAGGCGTTCATCCCACCGGGAATGCCATGGCATAACGGGTTTGTGGAGTCCTTCCACAACCGGCTACGCGACGAGCTGTGAGAGGACGAGATGTTCGACGACCCCGCCCATGCGTCGCGTTGCCTGCGACTGTGGTCGAAGCGCTATAATACCTATCATCCTCATTCGAGCCTAGGGTTTATCCCGCCGACTGAGTACGCCAACCAATGGCACCACACCCAGGAAGGCACTCAAACCGCCCGGTCTTAAAAACCAGCCCGGCCCA
>NZ_JBEHFY010000054.1:0-1054 GCF_040225815.1 Corynebacterium sp. KPL2895 | reverse complement strand
TGAGGGGTTCAAGGGTCTGATTCCGATATTGCATCGGGGTCAGGCCCTTGAGTCGTTGTTGGATGCGTTCGGTGTTGTACCACTGGATGTAATCTTCGATCGCTTGGTTGAAGTCTTCGACGGTGTCGAAGACTTCCCCGTGGTACATCTCGGTCTTTACGTGCCCGAAGAAGTTCTCCATTACTGCATTGTCGTAGCAGTTGGCTTTACGCGACATCGACTGAACACCACCGTTGTCACCGATCAGGTTACGCCAGGAGGAATGCTGGTACTGGAATCCTTGATCGGTGTGCATCATCCACCCAGGCTTCGGTGCACAGGCTGCGATCGTCTTGGACAAAGAATCGGCGGTAAACGCTGCCGTCGGCGATGTGGCCACGGTGTGAGCAACGATTGAGCGGTCGAACAAGTCCATCACCGGTGACAAATACACTTTTCGGCCTGCGACCCTGAACTCGGTGACGTCGCTGACAAAGACGGTGTTTGGCGTGTCTGGGGTGAATTTGCGGTCGAGTTTGTTGTCAGCGATGTGGCTTATAGTTCCTGCGTAGGAAACATACGGCCTGCGTTGGCGGATCTTGGCTCGAAGACCCATCTGATGCATGAGTTTGTAGACGAGTTTGTGGTTGACCACCCAGCCCTTGTTGCGCAGGTCCAGCAACACCCGCCGGTAGCCGTAGCGATGCTTGTTAGCCTCGAAGCTTTCTAGGATCGCGTCCTTGATCGCAGCGTGCTTATCTGGCTCGCTGAGTCGTTTCTGGTGATAGAAGAATGTCGACCGTGGGATACCTGCTGCCTCTAGGAGGTACTCTAAGCGGTGGTGAGACTTGAGGATGACGATCGCCTGAACTTTCAGGCGTGTCCCTGATTCCTCAAGTCCCGCAATTTTTTTAGATAAGCGTTTTCAGCTTCCAACCGTGCGATCTGGCGGCGCAGCTTGTCTTCTTCTGTAAGCCGCTTCGGTGCGGCCGAGCCTTTAGGCCTGCCCTTCGATTTCGGTTTCAACGCCTCAACGCCGTCTTTGCGCCATTTCCGCGCCCAGTCTTTGACGAGC
>NZ_JBEHFY010000053.1:0-1475 GCF_040225815.1 Corynebacterium sp. KPL2895 | reverse complement strand
GTACTACGGTGGTCGCCAGCCTCATTCATAAGGGGCCCACCGTCAGTTACAGATACACCACACTAGTGGACGCAACCAACCGTTCAACGAGCGTTATCGAGGACTGGAATCGTTTTACCCACAGGGCGTAAAAAGGGTGACAGACCGTAAGCAATATACGGTTCCCCTGCCGTTAGGCAGTTAAGTAAAACCTTCCTTAACAAGATTGGGTTGGATGGACTATGTCCCGGTGCCACTAAGAGTGCCAATAGTGTGAACGTTTTGAGCGCGCTCTGTTGCTCATATTGATACCCGAATGCTCCGGTGCATTGCCTGACATAAGCGCTCTGCTATCTGGTCACCAGTGTTCATTCCCCTGACCACGATCTATGGTGCGCTGGCACCCCCCAGTTCTATGGCACAACTGCGATATCCCGATTGCTGAGAGGTTATGTCTAAAAGATGGTGGGTGCGGCGATTCGCCGCACCCACCATCTTGCACTCATGGCATGTGGTGCTGTTTGCGTAGGTAAAGGAAAGATTTGAAAATCTTCTATCTAGTCGGACTATACGCGGGGATTAATCGCTCTTTTTATGTGTTTCCTTCGCTTTTCGTATTTTTACCAGTTGGTAAATAATCGCACCAGGGATAGCTAAGGCAGCAGCCCAGCCTAAGAAAATAAAAATGATGGATCCCATATCGACCTACCTGTGTATTGTTGCGCAGGTTTTGTTAGACCAAACGCCGTTAACCTTCACCCTTGAACATACTTTCGAGTTGTTCCTCAGGAGTTTTTTAACAGGGAAGTTGACCCAAGCGGAAAACACCGAGCAGGGAGGGGTGGCTGTTCGGACTCGGTGGCGACCATAGTTCTCTGTATAAGAAGTCTCTAGTGTGATACCGCATATGTTTTGGCCTTGAAGAGAGGCTCCAGGCATGTAGCTGGCATTGATTCTATCAACATAGAGCCCATACCCTTCTACGTCTTGTGCTACAAAGGCGCCGCTAGCCCCAGGGGCAATCTCCACCGTGTGCGCGGATCGTGTAGAGGTAGTTGGGAACTCAGCAGGCGTTTCGGTGTGGATGATCTGACTTCCAGGTGACGTTTCCTTGGGTGCTAAATCTTGTGCGATTGCAGAGGGGGTCGCAATTGATGTAGTCAGCAGGAGTGTTAAAGATGCCAGTAATGGGAGAGGTGAACGCTTTTTGGTCAAGGTCTTACCTTTCGAGAGAGGATATATTTCCAATATGTAAATGTTAAAATGCTAATTAGAGATTTGCAATAGTTGTCTATGTGATCACCTTTTATGGCCTCGCTGCGGGTTGAGCTAAGCAGTGATCTAGGATTCGAAATCCTAGGTACCTTAGCAATGGCAGTGTTATGCCTGATTGCTCTTTGGATTATTGAAAGTGCAGGTGAGCGTGTCAAGTTGTTTGTGTGTGGGGCTAGGTTTATAGGTATTTGTCGAAGCGGTCGGGAAAGGCCACGGCCATT
>NZ_JBEHFY010000052.1:0-1494 GCF_040225815.1 Corynebacterium sp. KPL2895 | reverse complement strand
TGACTTTTTGGACTCGGAGTCCAGTTAGTTTTTTGACGCGGAGTCCAGGAAGTTTATGGACAGGATGTCTAACGACTTTTTGGACTCTGGCTTCTTGACAATGTGGGGATGGCAATTCCCATTACTCTCCGCAAGAAGATAGCGGATTTCGACCCCATCCGTGAGGGCATCACGGTCCAGCAGTTCTGCAAGAACATCGGCGTATCGAAGCAGACGTACTACAACATCAAAGCACGTATCGCCGAACGCGGGCGGGCTGGCATCGTGCCCGACAGCACGGCACCACTGAACCCGCGACGGGTCTACGATGACAAGATTCGACAACAGGTCCTGCAAGCTCGCGGTACGTTAAGAGCCCGCGGCCAAAACTGCGGCCCATGGTCAATCTTCTACTTCTTCCTCGACGAACTCGGCTACGACCAACCACCGTCACGAGCTTTAATCGCACAATGGTTGCACGAGGCTGGCGTCGCTGACATCAATGCACGTAAACGACCGCGTAAGTCCTACAGGCACTTTGCCAGGGGCGAAGTCAATGAACTGTGGCAGATCGATGCGTTTGCCTACAGACTCTTCGATGTGCCTCACACGCAAGTGACTATCTACCAAGTCGTCGACGATGCCAGCCGCTTCGACGTCGGCTCCCAAGCTTTTGGAACTCCAGAAAACGGCACCGATGCCCGCATCACGCTAAGTGGAGCCATTGATGCTTACGGACTTTTCCAAGAAGTCCTCTCTGACAACGGTGATGCCTTTGCCACCTACCATCGCGGCCGGCTGTCGCAAACCGAACGCTGGCTCGCCAGCCTGGGAGTTCAATCAAGTGCGGGCTTTGCTCCCACGACGCAAGGCAAAGACGAGCGATCGCACCAAACCATGACCAGGTTTTTGGATGCTCGTACCCCGACGACGCTGGCGCAGGTCCAACAGCTGATTGTCGACTACCGCAACTTCTACAACACACGCCGTCGCCACCAAGGACTTCTCAGGGGCAAGATGCACATCACCCCAGCCCAAGCCTGGGAGATTATCTCGCATGCCCAGCCACCGACGCAGCCGATTGACCCAGATGTTTTATGGACAAAAATCGCGAAACAATATCACCGGATTCACTCCGACAACCAGGCAGATGCCTTAGCAGCCGACACAGTGGTCGCGACAGATAATGCCCTGCCTGAAGTTGCAGCTTCAGACAGGGCACCAAGTAACGACACTCAGGCGATCCAGCAAGATACACCCCATGCCGATTCCTCAACCGTAATGCCAAGCCCTACCGGTGTAAATGCACTCTGGCCTATCCCGGACAAACTGTCGATCAACAAAAGCGGGGTGGTACGCGTTATGGGACACGGCCTCTACGTCGGGCTGCGCTTCAAAAATCGAGCCATCTACAGCAGCGTAGCCGATGACTATGTGGAATTTTTTACTGATCACGACGGTGAGAAACTGTTTTCATTTCCGCTACCGATCCAACTGAATCAGCGTCCACCCGGC
>NZ_JBEHFY010000051.1:0-1566 GCF_040225815.1 Corynebacterium sp. KPL2895 | reverse complement strand
GCTCCTTCCACGAGCCTGCCGGCTGTTCTTGAGGCTCGTTTGCCTTGCTTTGCTCTCTTTGCGGCTCGTTTGTCTTCAATAGTGCAGATCATCAGCCACAGCGTTTTCAGCGCGGATTCATCGTTGGTGAACTGCACCCTGTTGCGGGTGGCTTTACGCAGCTGGTTGTTAAACGACTCAATGGAATTCGTCGTATAGATGACCTTTCTGGCTGCTGGTGGGAACTGCAAAAATGGCACGAATCTATCCCATGCGTCCTGCCAGACCTTGACCGACTGAGGGTACTTCACACCCAGTTCAGAATCGGAAAATTCCTTCAACGCTGCTTCTGCCGTGGATTCATCAGTAGCCGTATAAACCTTCTTCAACGCGGCTGATACAGCGCGGCGATCCCCGTAGGTGACCTGCCGGTTCGCGGCGCGAATCAGGTGCACGATGCAGGTTTGTACCATGGAATTCGGCCAGGTTGCCTCCACTGCTTCTGGTAGGCCTTTCAGCCCGTCACAGCAGACAATAAAGACGTCTTTGACCCCGCGGTTAGATAAGTTGGCACATACATGTGCCCAAAACGATGCGCCTTCTTCTTTAGCAATCCATAGGCCCAAAATGTGCTTGATGCCATCTAAATCCACGCCGATAGCCATATAGGCAGACTTGTTGACAACCCTGCCACCGTCACGGACTTTAATGCGCAACGCATCCAGGAATATCACGGGGTAGAATTGGGCCTGACCCCCGGAAAGTGGACACGTCGGGGGTTAGCTATGCTGCTTTAGTCAGTGTAGCTGAAGTCTCGGCTTCAAAGACATCCGGCGCTACAAGGTTGCACCAGGAGTGGCGCCTGCGGGTGTTGTAGCGCATGCACCACCGGAAGACTTCCTGACGGCAGGAGATCGGACTGTCAAAAACTTTCCTATCGCGCAAGACTTCCCGCTTGAGCGTGGCGTTAAACGATTCTGCTAGGGCGTTATCCGCACTCGTTCCTACCGCTCCCATAGACTGGCGCACACCCAACGACGAGCAATAGCTCCTAAAGGCTTGTGAGGTGTACACACTGCCGTGATCGGAATGGAATATAGCTCTGTCAAGACTGCCGCGTACACCGTGTGCGTGGGCTAGGGCATCGATGACCAATAAGACCCGCATGTGGTCTGCGAGTGCATAACCTGCACGTTTGCGTGAATGAAGTGTCAATGACTGTGGCCACATACATGTTTGTCCCTCCCTTACACGGAAGGTAGATAAATATCGCCGACGTAAACGCGGTTCGGCTCGTTGGCTGTGAATAAGCGGGCCTAGTAAATCTGGCATGACGCGGTGGCCAGGCTTACGCCTGACAGTGATGCATCGGCGGCGTTTGGTGAAGCCTCTAAGTCCCATGGCTTTCATAATTCGTGCAACTTTCTTGTAATTTATCGGGCCGAAAACCGTATCACTGTTGAGGCTTGCAGCGATGCGTTTAGCACCATAAAGACCAAGCTCATCATCAAAGATGGTTGTGATTCTTGCACCAATAAGACCGTCAGAATATATCTTTAACCTGCGCTTTTTGCGGGTGCTCACCCA
>NZ_JBEHFY010000050.1:0-2133 GCF_040225815.1 Corynebacterium sp. KPL2895 | reverse complement strand
CGTCTCGCCATAGTAGTCATTCTGGTTCATCTCCTTATGCGGGTTGGGTTCCCACACACAAACCATCAGACACTCTCAGCTGAAAACGTTAACGGCCCCTCACAAGAGGCGAACTCATCCATACTCGCAGGTGGAATGATGTTGTCGAGGCAGAAATCGCCACGTTTGAGTGGGTGTCATGGTGGAACGAGGTAAGGCTCCACCAAAGCCTGGGATACCGAACCCCGGCCGAGGTGGAAACCGAATTGTGGAAGAAGAACCCGCCGCAAGTAATAATAGAAATCAAGGCAAATGCCTAGGAACAAAACACGAGGCACTTCACTTTTATAGAAAAAGAGACAATACATAATTAGACTTAGCATTGGTACTCATTGTGTCTAGAAACGAGAGGGTGGAGCTTTGTTCAGTAAAATAGCTAGGATGTCCGCGTCATGCTCCTGCTTGGCATTAGCTATTGCGTTGACTCCTTCGGTGGCGGAGGCATCTACGGTTCCCGCTTCGGTAGAACAATCCGGTGAGAGCGGTGTTTATACACGAGTTGAAAAGCTAGAAGGCGATAGTAGTGCTCCCGCCGCTCAACCGTACGCTGCAACTCCAGACTATGGACCGTGCGTACTCGAGCCTACAGAAGTTCATGTACGAACTAAGACCGGCGATGGTGATGCAAGGATCATCGGTTTTAAGCCGGTGACTAAGTGTAGTCGTCCGGTAACTTCTATCAAACACGAGAGTAAACTTAAGTACCAGTATTGGATGGTATGGAAAGACGCACCATTAAAGTCTGGCGTTCCTACGCGTTCTTACAATCAGGGACAATCCAAACTCGAACAGAAAAACATTGAGTTTCGTTGCAATGGCTTAGTGGATACGAACTTTATTGGCACGACTACGGGAACTATCGTAGACGGTGATAAAACTTACACTGCGACTGTTGACACTGAACCGTTTAGAGAAGCATGCAAGGTTTAACAGGTAGAACTTCAGATAACAGTAACCAAGCTAAAATTTTTGTGCTCTTTGCGCGTATGGAAGCTACGTATGACGAAGAATTTGTCGGAGTAGCTTTAACCAGAGAGCAGGAGCGCGCCATGGGCGAGCATGTTGATTCTTCAGATATGACCTGTTGGGCTGAAGAAGTTCCCCTTCAGGGCTGGAGAGGGAAACTAAACAAGTGCCATTTCCCGAACCTCGTTTATCTCGTTTTTAGAGAAGGATATGCGCAAAATTCCTCCGCGCGCCACCAGGAAATTAGCCCAGATATATTGGCTGCTTTTGCTACGCGTGAAGCAGCTCAAGCTGATGTCGTTTCTCGGCAGAAAAAGGAACCTACATTCTTGCCGAGTGAGTTTCATATATGGGAGGTCGAATTCGGGTCCTTGCTCGAAAAATTCCGTAACCAAGGTCCAGAAATCCCCATGTACTGAGCAGTCCATCTCATCGGCTTTAGATTCTGTTTCAAGGAAGGAACGCAAGCATCTAGACCGATGTCAAGTGGCCGTAGCTCAAATGTGTATCATCTTCGTTCGCAAGCCAGCGTTAACTGGTGGGGTCGACAATTCGTTAATCAAGCCGGCGATCCTAGGATTTCCATCAGCTTCTCGCTGACTTCGTTAATCCTCGCTGGGGTATGGCCTCTCTTCAGTGACACCGTAGTCATTATCGGACCTGGCCCCTGTTTGGTGGACACCTGATATCCAGTCCAGTCGGGTTGGCAAGATTGGTAATCTGCCACTATGTCCAGGTACTGAGAACAGTTCAAACGCGATGCTGTGGCTCTCTATGAGAACTCTCGCTGAACTCAGCGTCAGCCGAGCTCGGTATCAACCGTGCCTCGCTTCATTCATGGGTCACCAAGTACGGCACCGGCAAACGTGCCCGCATAAAAGCATTGCAGGATAAAGCTCAAGTAGCGAATGAGTCGTGAGACGGATCCGCCAGTTAGAAAAAGAAAACGCGAAGCTGCGCGAAGAACGTGACATCCTGCGCAAGGCCGCCAAAAATTTTGCTTCAAGCAGGCTCACTGAAGATCTGGGACCTGACCCCCATTTGGTGGACACGGTCAAGTCCGTTTGAGTGGTGTTTCTACCTTTCGATAGAGCATGCAGTGTGATGGTGTCAGGGGCCAGCACGTGC
>NZ_JBEHFY010000049.1:0-2233 GCF_040225815.1 Corynebacterium sp. KPL2895 | reverse complement strand
TTCCATAGAACCAGTAGGGCACCCACGTGACGTCGTCTGAAGAAAGGCCCCAGTCTTTCACCGCGAGGCCCCGAACCTTCTTCGCCAAGTCCCCTTCGCCGGAGACCCACACGTACCCCGGTATCGCCTCACCGGCATAATCTGCTTTCAGCGCGGCAACAACAGATTCCGCTTCCTGGTGCGGCTCGGTGCGAAGGGCGCTCAGACTGCGCACGCTCGTTTTCCACCTGGCCGCGAGCCCAGGTTCTATCTCGTCATCGCTAGTTACCACGGCCATAACGTCGGTACGGGCGAGCATCGCCGGGTCACGGCCTTCTTGGTAGGCAAGGATATGTCGCAGGGCCGGCAGTGCGGAGGCATCGGCGACCAATAGTTGTGGTGCTTCGGTTGGCTGCCACAGCTCGTTGCAGGTAAAGAACCCCGCTGTATCGCCGGGCTGCGCGTTCCGAATCCATCGCGAGCCGGGCCCGGAATCGCCGTGGGTCACCACGTCGACATCGACTGTGGCGTCCTCAGGGTGGAGCGCGCGAATGGTGTACCAGCGCAGATCGGGCCTAGTTTCTTCGCCTATAGCGGCAACGGCTGCCCGGATATTGACCCCGTCGACGGGGAAGGGTGAGAATTCTTGCCCGGCTTGCGGCATGACGAGGCCAAAGAATTCATCAGGGCCGGCGAGCTGATACGTCCGGAAGGCCTCGGCGTGAAACGTCAAACGGTGCAGGCGCGGGCGGATCTGTTTATTGGCAGTCAGGGTTACGGGAATCAGTTGGTGTTCAGGCATCGGCGACGATTGTAGGGAGGAGTTCATGCACCCAACATACTCCTGCAAAGCTAAGCCTTGCCTATGCACTGGGCCGGCGTCTAAGATGAGCAACGTTATTTTCCTCCTTGATTGAAAGGGCTAGCCTCATGAAGATTTTTGGGCGCCGTACCATGGGTGTTGTGGCACTGCTGTCCGTCGGAGCCGTCGCATTAGCCGGTTGCTCGCGCGGTGAGGGCGATGAGAGCACGCAGTCCACCGATGCAGCCAGCGAGGAGCGGGTGGCTAGCCTGGGCTTGGGTGATGCCGATACGCTGCTCGCCCTGGGTATTACTCCCGTGACGGTGGCGCCGTGGGGCGCTGAGGGCGATGGCGATCCTTCCGGCGTTGGCCCGTGGGCAAAGAAGCTTCTGGGCGATGCAAAGCCGGAGGTCATCTACAACACCGCAACGGGCTTTACCGCGGAGACCTTTGAGCAGATCACCGCTGCAGACCCCACCAAGATCATTGCGGTGAACCAGGCAGTGGATGCGCGCACGAAGGAATCCTTGGAAGAGATCGCGGCAACCACCGTCAAGCCGGATGGGTATGAAGACTGGCAGGTTCCCTGGGAAGACCAGGTAGAGGCCATCGCGGACGCCGTTGACAAGGAAGACGAAGGCGATAAGCTTATCGCTGATACCGAGAAGGCTTTCGAGGAATTCCGCCGCGAGCACACCGAATTGCAGGGCAAGTCCGCGGCCATCGTCATGCCTTATGACGGCAAGATTGGCCTGTACACCGATGAGGACGGGCGCGGACAGTTCATCGAGGATCTAGGCATGGAGATCCCGGATGAGCTGCAGGGCGATGGCAGCAGCTTCTTCGTTGACATTGCCCCGGAAAACTACGCGAAGCTCAACCAGGTTGATCACCTCTTCGTCTTGGACTACAACGGCTCCGCGGATGTCTTGAAGAAGGATAAGACCTTCCAGGGCCTGGATATTGTCAAGGATGGGCGTGTGCGCTACCTGGACACGGATACCGGCAACGCCATGAGCATGCCGAACCCAGTGACCATTCCGTGGGCAATGGATAAGTTTGAAGAGAAGCTGTAATTGTCAGCAACCACGAAGGGCGGACCGATTATCCAGACGGGTTCCACAACGGAAGGTCCCGCAGTCACACCAGTAATGACGCGGGGAAGGGGCGGCACGCCGTTTCTTGTTGCCCTCATCCTCGCCAGCCTCGTGCTGGCGGTGGCGTCCTTGGCGCTAGGTTCGCGTTCGATTCCGCCCGATGAGGTCATCGCCGCGCTGCGCGGAGCGGGGGAGCAGGATATTCGCGATATCGTGTGGAACCTGCGCATGCCGCGCACCTTCTTGGCCTATTTCGCCGGCGCGGCCCTTGCCGTCGCCGGTGTCTTGGCGCAATCGTGGACCAGGAACCCGCTAGCGGACCCCGGATTTATCGGTATTACCGCAGGCGCGTCGT
>NZ_JBEHFY010000048.1:0-2747 GCF_040225815.1 Corynebacterium sp. KPL2895 | reverse complement strand
GAGGTTGGGTTTTAGCTCTGGGGGTTGTCGGTGCCACATGCCGACAACGTGGTTTATGTTGATTTGACCGCCGGGTGTCAGATGCGAGTTTTTGGTACCGGTGTTCTGGGGACTCGGTACTGTCGTGTTCCGGGTAGTTGGTACTGGGGCCGGGCCGACTCAGTCGGCCCGGCTGTTTGCTTTATTCGTCCGGTTCTATTGGGGCGGTGGCTTTGCGCATGTCAAAGTCTCCGATATGGATTCGGTGGCCGTTGTTGAGGCGGCTTACGAGTGAATCGGCTCCGACTCTGTCTGGCAGTGTTTCAACCCAGTAGGCGGCAGCTGATTGGGAGGAGATCAGCGTCGGGAGCCTTCCGTCGCGGTCGAATATGATCTTGGTTAGGTCTTCTTGCCCACGCTGGTTGATGCTGATGGTCATAAAATCGTCGATGATAAGGACATCGACATTGATTAGTTTCCGCATCTTATCGAGGTAATTTTGGTCAGTCGGTGAGAAGACCGCCAGCATGTCTACAAGTTGATCCAGCCGGTATACGCCACGGAATATCCAGCCTTGCATGCGGCGATGCCGATGGCGCAGGCAATGTATGTCTTGCCTGTTCCCGTCGGTGCGAGGATGTGAATGTTGGTCGGGTTTTCCCGCCAGTTGGTTGCGGCGATTCGTTTCAGCTGGCGCGTGTTGATACCGCGTTGTTCTGCCCGGGTAATTTCAGCCAGGCTTGCATCCGGGTATCGGAATTGTGCCTGGGTTATAGCTTTGGCAATGTTGCGTTGTTGGCGTTGTGTGTAGGCTTCTTCGACTGCGGCGAGGAAGATGTCCTCTGGTAGCGCATCCGCATAGGCTTCGTCGTTGACAACCTCGTAGAAGATGTCAGCGAAGGTTGATACGCGAAGCTTGCGCATTTTCGCCCGCACAATCTCGTCGTCGATGCTGCTCATGGTTTCGCACTCCTTATTCCTTCTAGTTTTCGTAGTGATCAGCAGGCCGGATAAAGACGGCATCGGCCACGTCGCCGGTAAGCGGGGTACTTGGGCGTGGTTGGCGCTTGGCCACAGGCTGTACTTTTGGCCTTGGTTCCCCGGGATGTTGTTGGGCGTGGGCAATGTCAGTCTGGAGGCGTTTGATCACTGCCATCGTGGGGGCCAGCTTCTTGTCTAAGACCTGCTGGCATGCCGGTTCGAGGGTGGCTTTGTTGTGCTTTTTGCACAGGTTGGCCAGCACGTTGCGTGCCTGGATGAGTCCGCGGGGTACGGCGGCACTATTGCGGTCGAGGATCATCGCTATGACTGCGTGCGTTGCTGCCCCAAACGACGAGGCCCAGGCCAAAAGCTCATCACGGGTAAGCGCCTTGTGGCTTTCATCATCGCCACGCGGCCCATGCTGAGGGTTGGTGGAATACCGGTATTTGAATCCGTGAAGGCGCGTGTGTTCAGCAACAAGCTGCTCCCCGTTGAAGATGCTCACCAGTTGCGGGGTGAGCCTGACTGTTACCGATTCTCCTACCAGCTGAAATGGCACTGAGTAGTACTGGTAGTCACAGGTAATGTGCCAGTTGCGATCGACTTTAAGCCGCTTATAAGACACTTCCGTAAACGGCGTCGGCGGAAGGTCCCGCATCATTGGTGCCTCTTCTTTATCAAAGCGCATCTGCCGTGTTGAGCCATCAGGCCGCGTCATTGCGCCGTTGATATCAGCAAGACGGCAAGCGATCGCCTCATTAAGCTCATCAAGGCTATAGAAGACCTCGTTGCTAAAGTAACCCAGGATTTTGGTGTAGGCGATTTTCACGGCACGCTCTACTGCCGCTTTGTCACGAGGCCTGCCGGGCCTGGTCGGCACAATCGTGACCCCGTAATAGTCAGCAAACGCTGCGTAGCGGTCAGTGACCATTCGATATGTCGAGTTCTTCTTCGGCCGATAAGTCGCCGTAGAAGCATTATCCGGCATGATGACCGCTGGTACTTTGCCAAGATAATTCAACGCCTTAACATGGCACTCAATCCACGCCGGCATCTTCTCATTCGCAGCAGCAGTAACGTACATCAACCCTGAGTACGGGCTGACCGCGACAAACAATGACGCCTTGAAGGCGGTATCACCACTGGCCTGATCTACTACAGGCACTTTGTCACCGGCCCAGTCGACATAAAGCTCTTGCCCGGGCTCATGGGTGATAACTTCGACGAGATCGTTGGCCCGCAGAAACTCATTAAGCCCACTACAAAACTGGGAGTACTGGTACTTTGTCTTATCCGTCGGACAAGGCTGCGACACGTAGTCCATCCACAGCTTATGCCTGGTCACATGCTTTGTACTTTTCAGCTTGCGTGCAAGAGCATGAAAATCAGGCTGGTCGTAGGACAACGACCTTTTACTCCGGCCATCACTGAATCGATCATCGAACCATCCCGGTGAGAGCTGACGGAAACGCTCTGGAGTTAGTACCTCATCGTTGATGACTTTCTTTGCACGCGATACTTCTCGTCGTGAACATCCCAATGCGTGTGTGATCTGCTCATAACTAGCGCCATCAAGGCACATCGCAACGATCTGTTTGAAATTAGCCACAACAACCGGCTCCTTCCAAGTAGAAGTTGACGCAACACCAGCGGATTGTGGTGTCGCCAACATCAACTATGAAAGAAAACCCCTTGCAGTACCGGGTACGCGGGGTCAAGTCCGTTTGAGTGGTGTTTCTACCTTTCGATAGAGCATGCAGTGTGATGGTGTCAGGGGCCAGCACGTG
>NZ_JBEHFY010000047.1:0-2834 GCF_040225815.1 Corynebacterium sp. KPL2895 | reverse complement strand
GGTTCGGGGCCTCGCGGTGAAAGACTGGGGCCTTTCTTCAGACGACGTCACGTGGGTGCCCTACTGGTTCTATGGAAGAGCCCGGCCTTAAGAACTCTGAAACAGCGAAAAGCCCCTGTATCGAACCAAATGGTCCGGTACAGGGGCTGCGCTGGCTAGGGTTTACTTAGCCTTCTCGATGATCTTTACGAGACGGAAGTGCTTGTCCTTGGACAGCGGGCGGGTCTCAGCGATACGTACGAGATCGCCTACGCCTGCGGTTTCTTCCTCATCGTGCGCCTTAACCTTCTTGTTAGAGCGCATAATCTTGCCGTACAGAGCGTGCTGCTTGCGGTCTTCCAACTCGACGACAATGGTCTTGGACATCTTGTCCGAGACGACGTAGCCGGTGCGGACCTTAGGAGCACCCTTGACCTTCTCCTTCTTCGGAGTTGGTCCCTTCTTGGATTCAGTCACGTTAGCCTCACTCATGATTAAGCCTCAGCTCCCGGAGCGACAGACAGGCCCAGCTCGCGCTCGCGCAGAACGGTGTAGATGCGGGCAATGTCGCGCTTAACCGTGCCGATGCGGCGGTTGTTGGTCAGCTGGCCGGTGGCCTTCTGGAAACGAAGGTTGAACAGTTCTTCCTTCGCATCCTTCAGACGGGTTTCCAGCTCTGCGTTGTCGAGCTCACGGAACTCGTGGGCGGGGGTACCGGTTGCCATTAGAACTGGTCCTCCTTCTTGATGATGCGGACCTTGCAAGGAAGCTTCTGGCCAGCGCGGCGCAGAGCCTCGATTGCAACAGCCTCAGTTGGGTAGCTCATCTCGAAAAGTACGCGGCCAGGCTTCACGTTAGCCACCCACTTCTCAACCGGGCCCTTACCGGAACCCATACGAACACCGAGCGGTTTCTGGGTCAACGGACGGTCCGGGAAGATGTTGATCCACACCTTGCCACCACGCTTAACGTGGCGGTTGATGGCAATACGTGCGGCCTCAATCTGACGGTTGGTGATGTACGCAGGCTCCAGTGCCTGGATTGCGTAATCGCCGAAGTTAATGCGGTTTCCGCCCTTGGACACGCCACGACGGCTCGGGCGGTGCTGACGGCGGTACTTAACACGCTTAGGAATCAGCATGGATTAGCCCTCCTGCTTCTGCTGTGCACGCTGGCGGCGCTGGCCACCGCGACGGGAGCGACCATTGCGGTCACCACGGCCACGGCCCTGTGCCGGAGCGTTCAGTTCGGACTCGCGTACGCCACCGACGACGTCACCCTTGTAGATCCACACCTTGATGCCGATGCGGCCGAAGGTGGTGTGGGCCTCTGCGGTGCCGTAGTCGATCTCGGCGCGAAGAGTGTGCAGCGGAACGCGGCCCTCGTGGTAGCGCTCAACGCGGGACATTTCTGCACCGCCCAGGCGCCCGGACAGCAGAATCTTGATGCCCTTAACCTGTGGCTGGCGCATAGCGGACTGGATAGCCTTGCGCATTGCACGACGGAATGCGACGCGGTTAACCAGCTGCTCCGCGATGGAGTGAGCAACCAGGGTTGCGTTTGCGTCTACCTGCTTGACCTCGAGGATGTTGAGGGCAACCATCTTGCCGGTGAGCTTTTCCAGCTCGCGGCGGATGCGGTCAGCCTCAGCACCGCGGCGGCCAATCACGATGCCCGGACGGGCGGTGTGAATGTCCACGCGGACGCGGTCACGGGTGCGCTCGATAACGATGTCGGCGATGCCGGCGCGCTCGAGGCCCTTGTTGAGGTAGTTACGAATCTTGATGTCTTCGGCTACGTAGTTCGCGTAGTCCTTATCCGCGAACCAGTGGGTCTTCCAGTCGGAAGTGATGCCCAAACGTAGGCCGTGAGGATGGATCTTCTGGCCCATTACTTGGCCCCTTCCTGCTGGCTTTCGACAACCACGGTGATGTGGCTGGTGCGCTTACGAATCATGAATGCACGACCCTGTGCACGCGGCTGGAAACGACGCATGGTCGGCCCCTCGTTGGCGTATGCCTCGGAGATGACCAGGGTGCGTGGGTCGAGGCCGAAGTTGTTCTCAGCGTTAGCGGCTGCGGAAGCAACGACCTTTGCAACTGGCTTGGAAGCACCCTGCGGTGCGTACTTCAGGATTGCCAAAGCTTCGCTTACGGACTTGCCGCGGACCAGATCGAGCACACGACGTGCCTTCATCGGGGTAACGCGGACGTAGCGGGCCGTGGCGGATGCGGAGGTGATGGTCTCACTCATCGCTTATCGACGTCCCTTCTTGTCATCCTTGACGTGACCCTTAAAGGTCTTGGTTGGTGCAAACTCGCCCAACTTGTGGCCGACCATGGAGTCCTCGATGAAGACCGGCACATGCTTGCGGCCGTCGTGGACGGCGAAGGTGTGTCCGATGAAATCGGGGAGAATGGTCGAGCGGCGAGACCAGGTCTTGATGACCTGCTTGGTGCCTGCATCGTTTTGAGCATCCACCTTGTTGAGGAGGTGCTCATCGACGAACGGGCCTTTCTTAAGGCTGCGTGGCATTGTTTACCTCCTCTTAGCGCTTCTTGTTCGGGCGACGGCGGCGCACGATCATGTTGTTGGAGTAACGGTTCGGGTTGCGGGTGCGACCCTCCTTGTGACCCCATGGGGACACTGGGTGGCGACCACCGGAGGTCTTACCCTCACCACCACCGTGTGGGTGGTCAACCGGGTTCATAACGACACCACGGACGGTCGGGCGAACGCCCTTCCAACGCATGCGGCCGGCCTTGCCCCAGCGGATGTTCATCTGCTCGGCGTTGCCAACTTCACCAACCGTTGCGCGGCAACGGATGTCCACGCGGCGGATTTCAGAAGACGGC
>NZ_JBEHFY010000046.1:0-3868 GCF_040225815.1 Corynebacterium sp. KPL2895 | reverse complement strand
GAAACCAAGTCTTCGGCTATACTGACCACAGCAGCATAGCTAGCCCCCGATGTGTCCACTTTCCGGGGGTCAGGCCCAAGCTTCGGTCCGCATCGAATCTGACAGCGCCCATCCGACGATCCGCCGGGAGTAGACGTCGGTGACAAACGCGGTGTAGACGAATCTTTTTCGTGTCCGTACATAGGTAATGTCGGCCACCCACAGCTTATTCGGTCCTTGAGCTTTAAATTCACGCTCGACCAAGTCCGGGCGCAAATCAGGCACATTAGGCTTACGGGTTGTGATTGGTGATCCGCCTTTGCCTTTGCCAGAAACGCCAGCCAGGCGCATCAGTCGGGCGGTTTGTTCACGCCCGATATCGATTCCTTCACGGCGAAGTGCATGCCACATTTTCCGCACACCGTAAACACCATAATTATCTCTATGAACAGCACTAATGCGTTCAACCAACGCAGCATCACGAAGGCGACGAGCACTTAACCCGCGAGCCTTGGACTGGCGATAACCACGCGAGGTGATAAACCCACCAGCCCGGTTATTTTTCAACGTCTTACAAATGAACTCGACAGAGAAACGATTCCGGTATTCATCGATGAACCGGATCATTTCTTAACGTTTGGGGTCGAGTTCCGACGCGAAAAAGCCGACGCGGCCTTCAGCAGCTCATTAGTGTCGCGGAGCTCTTGATTTTCACGACGTAGCCTGGCATTTTCGGCGGCCAAATCTTCAGGCACAGGTTCTGGGATGCTCCCCGCACGCCGGGCCTGCTGGGTCCATTGACGAGCCGTGTGCCATGAAACCCCCAGCTTTGGGGCTACTGCCTGGCATGCGGCCTGCATCGACATATTTTCCGCCAAGATGCGGTCTTCCACGAGACGGACCACACGGTCCTTTGCATCCTGGTCAAATTTTCTTGGCATGTTCCAGATTTTCCCATCTACTCAAACGGAACAAAACCTGGGACACTTCAGTGGCTAGGTTTATAGGTATTTGTCGAAGCGGTCGGGAAAGGCCACGGCCATCTGGTTGATGGCTTGTTTCCAGCCGGACACTCGGGCTCCTTCCATGAGTCTGCCGGCTGTCGCGGAGACTCGTTTGCCTTGCTTGGCTCTCTTTGCGGCTCGTTTGTCTTCAATATTGCAGATCATCAACCACAGCGTCTTGAGGGCGGATTCATCGTTAGTGAACTGCACCCTGTTGCGAGTAGCTTTACGCAGCTGGTTGTTAAACGACTCAATGGAATTCGTCGTATAGATGACCTTCCTTGCTGCTGGCGGGAACTGCAGAAACGGTACGAAACGCGCCCACGCGTCCTGCCAGACCTTGACTGAGCGTGGATATTTTTCTCCCAATTCAGAGGCTTCAAATTCATCTAAGGCCGCCTTAGCTGTGGACTCGTCCGCGGCGGTGTAAGGGCCCGACCCCCGATGTGTCCACTTTCCGGGGGTCGGGCCCAAGCCCAACGTCTGACGGATGCAGCAATCATTGATGCCTACGAGCACGCCTACAACGTCGCACAGCGTCACGGCGGAGCAGGACGCGACAGTGAGATACCACCGATGCGCGACCGCCAGACCATGGCAAGGCGCGTGCGCGGCTACGTCACCCACTCCAAGAGTAAGGCCTACACCAGCTCTAGCGCGCCAGGAAAAGCTACCAGCAGCGAACGCAAAGCACTAGCCACCATGGGACGTAGAGGCGGTAAGAAAGCCGCAGAGCGCTGGAAAACCGACCCCGAGGGTCAATATGCACAAGAGCAACGGGAGGCCCTAGCCGCTGCAAACAAACGACGCTCTATCCAAGGGAAAAGCACTCAAGCGAGAGTCCTTAGTGCTGCTTTGGATGCGCTTTCACAGACTGGAGAAATTCCATTGGCACGTGAGATAGCGAACGAACTCGGCGTTACTAAGCGGACAGTGAATCTGCATCTAAAGACCCTGCGAGAGCTAGGAATGCTTGGGTCCTGATAGGTGGGAAATGCCGTAAGCAATATACGGTTCCCCTGCCGCTAGGCAGTTAAGTAAAACCTCTCTTAACAAGATTAGGTTGGATGAACTATGCCCCGGTGTCACTAAGAGTGCCAATAGTGTGTAGGCGCTAGCGCCAGAAGACAAGTAGATCGAGCAGCTCCGTCCAGCTGTGGATCGCGTCCATGGGGTCGGCAAATATCGCGCCGATGGCAGCGCCTAGCGCGAGCGAGGGCAGTTCAGAAAGTCGCTTAAGACTGGTGCGAGGGTGCGAGCGTTTTTGCACAGGAACCTCCTTTGCGTGACCGTATTTCGGTCGTGCGAAAAAGGAATATCCAAGCCGGTGCGTTGTCCGGCTCCAGGTGCTCGGTCTGGGCTGCCGCCCGAGCCGACCGGCTCGGTTGCCCCGGTGCAGTCCTGGCGTACTCAATCGCCTAGAAGTGTTTGGCCCTCCATATGAAAAGCTTGCCCAGGCACGCGAGTGGGTGAATGCTGGTATCCCGAAGGCTGAGGATGCGCGCAGGCTCAGCATTGGCAGGACCGCATTATATCGCTACCTCTAATAGAAAGACTCAGGGACGCCCCTCTGCTTTTGGCTTGCAGAGGGGCGTCCCTGAGTCTAAATCCTACGGTTACTAGCACTGTGTTGAGAGGAACGTGCCTGCCCCCAAATGCCCTGCGACAAGAGCAGCACGGGTTGCTGGATGAAGCTTAGCTACATTTTTCGCCACCTTCAGAGCTTTTTCCCAAGTGGCTTCATGTCCACCTACAACAGCTGCAGTCGCAGCGTTACACAGGTAGGCTTCCCAGTCGGTAACGATTCCACGTGCTCGGGTTTCCGCAACCGGCCCATGTCCACCCTGTTCCTCAAACTCGAGCACCTCATTGCGATTCAAAACAGTCACTCCATTTGGGCTATTAATGGTGATTGTGTTCGCCGCAGCATCTTCCGTCAGGGTCGTGACACCATCAGGGCCACTGATCGTTGTCACATCTCCCTCTGTAGTGATAGTGGTTTCTTCGACATTCGCACCGATTTCTTCGGTAGCTTCCATTGTCGATTCGGCAGCCCCAGCCGAATGCGCCCCTCCGAGCGCAATGCTCAGAGCGAGCACAATTCCCGTGACCTTCTTTTTCATTCGATAGACCTCACCTTTCGAGTAGAATTAACGAGACGTTTCTTATCAAACCATATTTTGGAGTGTTTTTCTGATGAGTCGTTTGATTGGCTTTGCAGGGATTGCCGTGCTTGTGGTTTCAGGAGTCTTTGCTTTATTCGGTTACACAAAAATTTCGTATTTTTTGCTAGCCGTTGCCGCCGTTGATCTCATGGTTGCCCGGATCTACCAGCCTGACGAATCCAATGACAGAAGAACGAAACAGCTAAAGGCAGTTAGCTGCTTCGCCATACTCCTCGGCACACTTTTCATCTATATAACAGGGTCTTGGATAGGAATCATCGCAATCAACTCAGGAATAATAGATCTCATGTCCGGAGAAAATTCAATACTAAAAAGCAGCCACAGAAGCAATAGAGCTGTCGGCTCTAATGCCAAATGTCGTCGGCCATTGAATGACCTCAAACAGCTAGGCACCTTCGTTCCATTTCTGTTTTTCTAGCTTGCTCATTCAAGAATTCTTCTACCGTTCTGTGATTCTTGGATTAGGCAACGTGTCATGAAGCGGATCGACGACAGTCAGCGCAACTATGAAATGTACATCAAAAACCGCGCGCGAAAACTTCTCAACCAAGTCGATACTGGCCATTTAACTTACGGTGAGTCCCATGTTGCGGCGGTGGTTATTTCTACCCAGAACGACCACGGACCTGACCCCTAGTTGGTGGACACCTGATATCCAGCCTGGTTGGGTTGGGAAGAAAGGTAATCTGCCACTATGTC
>NZ_JBEHFY010000045.1:0-3963 GCF_040225815.1 Corynebacterium sp. KPL2895 | reverse complement strand
AACTCACAATGAACATCCTCTCCTACGGACACAAGATCCGTACTAATAGGGTGTCCACTAAACGAGGGTAACCTCAGCTCTCGTCAAGCTACAGTAGCGATTCTGTTTCATCTCCTTATGTGGATTAGGCACTCATGCACAACCCATCAGACCTTCTTTGACAAGGTTCTCGGTATAAAAGATGCTGACAAGTTGCGTTCTGACTAATGAATTAGTTTGTCGATTCTTTAGTGCCGTTGCCACAATATTCTTCCGTCTCCAAAGGGAGGAAATAGGAAAATGAGATGGGCTAAACAGGCTATGCCAATACCAAAAGAGTCCATTGCAAAAGCTGGAAATGCTAAAAATGCTGCACTAAAAGGACCCATACATGCGATGATTTTTGCATCTCGAGCAAGCTTTGGCTGTTTAGTAACTACTGATATGCGGAAGAGCGTGGATTCTATCTTTGGGGGGTCCTCAGGGAGAAATATTGAAGATGCAACGATATGACCCATTTCGTGAGTCCAGAAAGGAAGGAATGCGTAAAAAAAGGATGCTTTTAGAGAAAAGGTGAGTACAGGAAGAAGGGATGTGTCTCTAAAAGCGATGGCAAATGTAGATGCCAGTAGGGCTATCCCCGCCAAGACAATTATCAAGGGGGACATCTGGCGGCATATGGCAACTGTTAATTCTCCAGTCAGCGATATTAACGCGTTGGCGTTTATATTTTTTCTATTCACGAGTGGAAGATTTTAAATTTTCCTTGTATCGCGTTAGTGCGCGAAAAATCAAGATGGTTATAAATGAGAAGATAAAAAGAGCCATGAAAATGATAAACAAATTCAACTGGCTATTGATTCCAAAGGTCGCGTCTAGATTGTTTCTTTCGTTTACCGAGGAAGAGAAGAAGACTGAATCGAACAAGCCGGTTGCTTTGAATTCTTCGGCGTCATTTGAGAACGCTAAATAGAGAATCGTTAAGACTGCCGCGCTGCCGGTCAAGCAAAATGCGATGATAAGACTGGCAAGCGCAGTGGAAAAGAATTTCATTATTGTTCCTTAATGGTCTGGAAGTGAATTTTTCTTTATTTCGATTATTCCGGCTGACGCTACGCTTAGAAGGAAAAGTAGCGTGGCGATTGCCCACCCCCAGGGGGGAAGGGAAAACACGGAAAGCCCTAAGACAAAGAATATTACAGATATAGCAGCGATGGCTATACCAGTTATAATTGCAAGAGGATTGTCTTTTTCGGAGGGAAGAATAATCCCTAAAGTTGTAGTTAGTGGAATAGTCCCAATACAGCCAATTACGCTAATTAGTCCCGTAGTGTTGTCCCCCCCAATGGCCCAAAATCCTATAAAGAAAACGAGTACAAACGGAATAGATATGCTTAACAAAGATAAGCAAAGGAAGAGGTAGACCTCAACGGGGCGTACCTTAAGAGATGGAAATTTGCGTAGCGGACTTGTTGATGAGTAGGCATAGATTCCTAGGAACGAAATTATTTCTCCGACTAGAATGGGGGGGATAGACTGAGAAATAATGAGAAGAATATAACCTCCCAGCGCGAATATTAGAGTAATCCAAGTTTCTTGCGCTCTTAAAAAACTAAGGAGGTAAGACTTAAAGAGGGTTTGGCGAATAGTAGACGGATTACTTAAGTCTCCTTTAGAGGGCGTTCTAGTAAGGATGTACTCTTTTTGTCTGGTGAAGAGCGCTCCGCTTGTTAGGGTTGCTGCTGTTAATAGAAAAATACATGAGATAACAGCCGTCAGGGAGCAAATGAAAAAGCCATACTTTTCCGAAATCCAGGTGTAGGTATCACTCCACAGGAATGCTCTGTTCCCAGATTGGAATGCTGAGGTAATTCTAGCGACTTTCGTCGTCATTCCAATCTGAGATAATCCAGCGAGTATTAGCAATACGCAAATTGCTAATATGTCTTTTATTCTTTCCAGCCGGATTACAGAAAAACCCCAAGTCAGTATGTTGTAGATGAAGGCAAGTCCAACCACTAGTGTGGCTGCGGGAAAAACGATAGAAGTAGCCACTTGGCTAGATACTTCTATCCCAAAAACAAATGGCAGGGGTGCGATAGAAGAAAAGAATATGATTATCAGAATTCCCGCGATAAATACTAATTCATTTATGAAAAGGGCAACCGAACGCTGGTGGTCTGTAACGGGAAGGCTCTCAGTTAGAGAGAGCATATTTGATGATTTGAGAAAAAGTAGTCTTACCACAATAAAGCCAATAAAGACCCATTGGGGGAGTGTCAGATTGGCTAGGTCTAAGACTAATGTGTCTATATGCTTAACTTTATCCGACCCTCTGTAAAAGAGGTAGCCGATGGTGGCCAGCACTATTAAGAGGGTGGTCCCGAGGAACGCCAACAGTATTCGCGTCCCTCGGTATCGCAGAATGCCGAGGGAGAGCATTCTTCTAATCAGGAAAGTTCTGAAAAACCTGCTTATAGATAGTGTTTCCTGAACGACTGTCACCTGTTTCCCTCCTCTACGAGGTTTTCGAGAAGAGAAGTAAGGCTGCCGTATTGGTTTGACATTTCAGTATAGGTAACGTCGCGTAGCAGCCGTCCATCTTTTAAACCTAGGTATCGGTCAGCAAGGTCTTCAGTGAGAAAATTGTCATGGGTGCATAGAATGACTGTTTTATCACGCGATAAATTAGACAGGTCTTCTTTCGCTAAGCGAAGGGACTGAAAATCAACACCATTGAGTGTTTCATCTAGGATAGTTAAATCCCTGCTCATTAAAAGAGCGCAGATGAATTGGAGCTTCTTTTTCATTCCGTGGGAGTAGTCTTCAATAAGAGAGCTAATTTGTCCAGATAGTTGATATCTCTGAAGTAAGTCGTCTAGTTTTTGAGAGTCAACTGGCTGATGGTATAGCGAAGAATAAAATTTTATTAATTCTAGTCCGGTTAGGAAATCAGGGAGGTTTTCATTGCCGGTTAGGAGCAGAGTATTCTGCTTTGCCTCCCGCGAGGCAGGGGGCAATCCGGATAGGCTGATTGTCCCGGTACTGGGGGTGAGGATTCCGGCAAGCATTTTTAGCAAAGTGCTCTTCCCGGATCCATTTGAACCAACAAGACCTACTACTCCGCTGGAGGCAACCTCGAAGCTTATGTCATTGATAGCTGGAGAAGAGCTGCCAGCGTAGTAGTAGGTGATTGATGATGTAGTGAGCATTAGTCGTTAGAGTGGATTAGCGCTCGCATTCCATGTTGACTGAAAATCCCCACTCTACCCATTTCCAGTGTCCGGTGAATTTGCCGTGACCTTTCGTTACGCACCACACAGCCATACCTGCTAGGAGGACGGTGCCTAGGGCGAGGAGTACTGCAACGAGCACCACGTACCAAGCGTCGTAGCGGAGCAATGCTTGGTCAAAGCGGTCCTTTGCGCTAAGCAGATATGGAAAATAGTATGCGCCCAGAGGTGAAGAGGCGAGAGCTGGCATTTCAGTAGTAGGTGCAGAGCGGTCAATGACAGTGGTC
Source organism: Corynebacterium sp. KPL2895 (assembly GCF_040225815.1). Taxonomy (NCBI): domain Bacteria; kingdom Bacillati; phylum Actinomycetota; class Actinomycetes; order Mycobacteriales; family Corynebacteriaceae; genus Corynebacterium; species Corynebacterium sp. KPL2895. The sequence continues at coordinate 464 of NZ_JBEHFY010000045.1, read as the reverse complement.
ATTTGGTTTCCTTTGGGTAGAACTGACTGGAGAGACACTTTGGCGTAGAAGTATGTTCGTGTGTCCGAAAGGCATTGTATTACACAGTTATAATGTTTTCTACAGATGAAGTGAAAACGGATATCTCTTACCTAGAGAGTTATTTTTCTGGATTTAGGGTTGACAGATGAGCTAAGTGCGTACGGTTCTATCCCTCTATGAGATGTCGCCTTTTCTGTAAAAGAATGGCGTGTCATAAGTTGTCCACATCAGTGGTTAAACCCTTTGTGGTTTAGCGTTGCTGTGGAAGTTACGCCTGCGACTTCCTTTCCCCGTGTGATTGCCACGTCCCGGTGCTCGTTTGCGCGTGCGCGCCCTAACGTTTTGAGCGCGCTCTGTTGCTCATACTGGAGAGTGTCTGATGGTTTGTGTGTGGGAACCCAACCCGCATAAGGAGATGAACCAGAATGACTACTATGGCGAGA
>NZ_JBEHFY010000044.1:0-4451 GCF_040225815.1 Corynebacterium sp. KPL2895 | reverse complement strand
CTGTGGAGCATAGGAGAATCGAACTCCTGACCTTCTGCTTGCAAAGCAGATGCTCTACCAATTGAGCTAATGCCCCATTGTTCCGTGGTGGGCCTAGCTGGAATCGAACCAGCGACCTCATCGTTATCAGCGATGCGCTCTAACCGACTGAGCTATAGGCCCTTTAGCGGAACGAGAAGTAACTTTACATACTACCCCGGAAAGAACACAAATCGGCAGCTCAAAGAGGTTTTCAAAGGCACTCTTCGTTGGCCTAATGAGTACCCTACTTCGCGCTTAAAACTAGAAAAATGCCGGCAACCGTAGCTGCCGGCATAGTCTCCCACTCACAGTGGTCTAAATATCATCCAAGCTAACCTTTAGCCCGCCGAGGACATCCACGATGGCGTTATAGATGACGGCCATCAGCGGTGCGAGCAAGGTGAACAGGACGGCGAAAATAACGCCAATCAGCGCGCTGGCTGCGATCACCACACCAAAGGTGACCTCAAAGCCCCCGCCGACGCCACCAACGAGGCTATTGACTGACTCCCATATGCCCACCTGGTGCAAGCCGATGTACAGCAGGCACACGGCCAGCAACCACGCGATGAGTCCGACGAGTGACAGGGCCAGACCAACGCGAAACGCCGAGGTGGGCGAAATGTGGTGGATGGTTACGTCTCGTCGTTCCATGTCCTACTCCTCATCCTTGGAGGCATCGCTACCCTTGTGGTGCTCTTGCTGGACCTCATCGACGGTCTTTTCGCCCTTGGCCACAGCCTGCGCGTCTTCCTCACCATCTTCTTCGACATTGCGGTCGATGGCAAGCAATTCGACGTCATCGGCAAGGTCAACCAAGCGCACACCCATCGTGGCGCGCGAGGAAGGACGAATCTGGTTTACTTCGGTGCGAATAACCCCACCGGCGGAGGTAATGGCGAAGATTTCATCGTCTTTATCAATCGAAATGGCGCCAATAAGCTTGCCGCGCTTCGGGGTGTACTTGAAGGTCATGACACCCAAGCCACCGCGGCCCTGCGGGGTGTATTCCTCAATGGCGGTGCGCTTGCCGTAGCCACCCGAGGTAGCAACGAGTAGGAACTCACCGTCGTGGACGACGGACATCGCCAGCAGCTGGTCATCGCCGCGGAAGCGCATGCCCTTCACACCGGCGGTAGCGCGGCCCATGGGGCGCAGCTGGTCGTCATCGGCAGTAAAGCGAATGGCTTGTCCCTGCTCAGAGGTCAGCAGGATGTCATCGCCCTCAGAAACGAGCTGGGCGCCGATGAGCGCATCGCCCTCGTTGAGGTTGATGGCGATAAGGCCGGCGGAACGAGCGGACTCGTAATCGGTCAGGCGCGACTTCTTCACGCGGCCCTGCTGGGTGGCCAGAACCAGGTATGGCGCATCCTCGTAGGACTGGATCTGAATGACCTGGGCGATCTTTTCCTCCGGCTGGAATTCCAGCAGGTTGGCCACGTGCTGGCCGCGGGCAGCGCGGCCGCTCTCCGGCAGCTCGTAGGCCTTCAGGCGGTAGACGCGGCCAAAGTTGGTAAAGAACAGGATCCAGTCGTGCGTGGAGCAGACGAAGAAGTTTTTCACAATGTCATCTTGCTTGAGCTCCGCACCGCGCACGCCCTTGCCGCCACGCTTTTGTGACTTATAAGTATCGACCTTGGTGCGCTTGGCATAACCCGTGGCGGTAATGGTGACCACGACGTTTTCGCGGGCAATGAGGTCTTCATCGGTGACCTCGCCGGAGGCAGGCAGGATCTCGGTGCGGCGCTCGTCGCCGTACTTTTCGACGATCGCTTCCAGCTCATCGTGGACGATCTGGCGCTGGCGTTCCTCGTGGGCGAGGATGTGCTTGAGGTCTGCGATCTCTTTTTCGATTTCTGCCAGTTCATCGACGATCTTTTGGCGCTCCAGGGCGGCCAGGCGGCGCAGCTGCATCGCCAGGATGGCATCGGCCTGGATATCATCGACATCGAGAAGCTCCTTCAAGCCCTCGCGCGCCTCATCAACGGTGGGCGAACGGCGGATCAGGGCGATGACCTCATCCAACATATCCAGCGCCTTGACCAAGCCGCGCAAGATGTGCGCGCGCTTTTCGGCCTCATCCAGGCGGTACTGGGTGCGGCGAACGATGACCTCGATCTGGTGCGCAACATAATTGCTCAGCATCTGATCCAGGCGCAGGGTGCGCGGCACGCCATCAACGATGGAAAGCATATTAGCGCCGAAGGAGGTCTGTAGCTGGGAGTGCTTGTACAGGTTATTGAGCACCACGCGGGCGACGGCATCGCGCTTCAGGGTCACAACAATGCGCATGCCCACGCGGTCAGAGGACTCATCTTCGATCTTGGAAATACCGGCGATCTTGCCGTTGGCTACGGACTCCGCGATATTGGAGATGAGGTTATCGGGGTTGACCTGGAACGGCAGCTCCGTAATCACGATGGTCTGCCGGGAGCCGGATTCCTCGATGGAGGTCACACCGCGCATGCGGATGGAACCGCGGCCGGTGGTATATGCATCCTTGATGCCCTGATCGCCAACGATAAGGCCGGCGGTGGGGAAATCCGGGCCCTTCACGCGTTCCATGCAGGCCGCGAGCGCGGCATCCTCGTCCGCGTCTGGGTTCTCCAGCAGCCAGTAGATGGCCGAGGCCAACTCATTGAGGTTATGCGGCGGGATATTGGTGGCCATGCCCACGGCAATGCCGCCGGAGCCATTCATCAAAAGGTTAGGCACGCGGGACGGCAGGACGTCCGGCTCGCTGGTCTTGCCATCGTAGTTGGGCGAGAAATCCACGGTATTTTCGCGGATATCGCGGACCATTTCCATGGCCAACGGGGTGAGCTTGCACTCGGTATAACGCATTGCGGCAGGGCCGTCGTTACCGCGGGAACCGAAGTTACCCTGGCCATCGACAAGCGGGTAGCGCATATTCCAGGACTGCGCCAAGCGCACCAAGGTGTCATAGATGGCCGAGTCACCGTGCGGGTGGAATTGACCCATGGTGTCAGAGACTGGGCGCGCGGACTTCACGTAGCCGCGCTCGGGGCGGTAACCCGAATCGAACATGGCGTAGAGAATGCGGCGGTGTACCGGCTTTAGGCCATCGCGCACCTCAGGCAGCGCGCGGCCCACAATGACGGACATGGCGTAGTCGATATAGCTCGACTCCATCTCCTCATTAATGTCAATGGGAAAAATCCGATCAAAAAGATCGTCGTTATTGTCACTCATAAGGCCAAATTCTACCTTCTCCGGCCCTTATCGGCCTTATTTGCCGCACCGGTGGTATCACTGTGGTATCACTGGGGCATGGCAATGACATTGCGGCTTACCGCAGAACAAGATCACGCGCTTACCCTCTTGGCCTCCGCGCAAGGCACCTCCAAGCACGAGGCGGTGGTGCGTGCCATCGTGGCGGCGGCCTCGCGTACGCTTGCCGATGCCCACGTGCAAGCCACCGCCCGCGATCTCCTCCCCGGCCGCGCGGACCTAGAGGCCGAAATCCGCAGGGCACGGAAGACCCAGTCATGAGCCCCGAACAGTTGTACCTAGTGGCCCAAGAGTTTTGTGCCCGCTTTAAGCTCCGCATCATCAATTACTCCGCTTTAGTTGCCGCCGCCGCTGCCAGCACCGCGCGCCTGGAGGGCATAGCCATTCACGGTGATGAGCAACAGGCAGCCCAAGCCATGGCGGAGGTTTTAGAAAAGGTGCCAGCGTTAAATGCTGGAAACCAGACCTTCGCGCAGTACTGCGCCCGCGTCTATATGGCCACTAAATTCGCGTAAAGTATGGCACCATGTCTCACCTTTCTACCTTGATGCATGGATCCACCCGCACCGAGTTCATCGCCGAGTGCGGGGCTCTCGTTGAAAAAGTCGCCTCCGCCCAATCCGGCATTTCTGGCATGGCCATTAAAGGCGGATTGGCCGCCGCCAAGAAGGCCGATGCCAACGTCGTCCCCAAGGCGCTGGAACGGATCCTGCCGGATGTCCTCGATGCCCTGGATCCGCGGTGGCAGGACTTTGCGGAAAGCGGGAAGGATGATTTTGGTGCCTTCCTTGAACCGCGGCAAGAAGAGGTCAGCGATGAAATTATGAATATCGCAGATAAGCACGTAGAAAAGGTGAACTCCGCCGCACTGCGCAAACCCTATAATTCCCTGCGCGGCAAGGCCACCAAGATCTTAAGCCCGGAAGTTCCTGCATTCGGCCGCATAGTACAAAAGCACATGTAAATAAATAGTTTCCACCGGTTTTCCTGCGGTTGAAGGTTTTCTGGACTGCGGAGTATAAGTGTGGAAGTGAATTATTCCCCGCATCATAAATCGTCGGCATCAGAAGCAAACCGTACCGACTACCCCGCCGGCCAAGACTGAACTGCTCCCCATTAGTTGGACTGAGAAATCAGTTACCGACTAGTGGGGAGTAGTTTTCTTTGAGAGTACGAAG
>NZ_JBEHFY010000043.1:0-4726 GCF_040225815.1 Corynebacterium sp. KPL2895 | reverse complement strand
GTTCGGAGTACCTGGACATGGTGGTAGATTACCAATCTTGCCAGCCCGACTGGGCTGGATATCAGGTGTCCACCAAATGGGGGTCAGGTTCGTCAAGAGCATGCCACATTGTCCGCACGCCGTAGACGCCGTAATTGTCTCGATGAACAGCACCAATGTGTTCAACTAGAACAGCATCGCGAAGGCGACGAGCACTTAATCCACGGGCCTTGGATTGGCGATACCCACGCGAGGTGATAAACCCGCCAGCCCGGTTATTCTTTTAACGCCAGTGCAGATGAACTCGACAGAGAAACGATTCCGGTATTTATCGATGAACCGGATCATAACCGAGGCTTGGGGCCTGGTCGTGAGGTGAAAAAGCTGACGCGGCCTTCAGGAGTTCATTGGTGTCGCGTAGCTGGTGATTTTCACGGCGTAGCCTCGCGTTTTCGGCGGCCAAATCTTCAGGTACAGGTTCTGGGGTGTTTCCTGCACGGCGGGCAGGCTTTAAGTCCATTGACGAGCTGTGTGCCATGAAACCCCCAGTTTTGGGGCTACTGCCTGGCACGCGGGGTGCATCGACATATTTTCCGCCACGATGCGGTCTTCCACAAGACGGATCACACGGTCCTTCGCATCCTGGTCAAAATTTCTCGGCATGTTCCAGATTTTCCCATCTACTCAAACGGAACAAAACCTGGGACACTTCACCCACCGGCCAGACCCGTACACACCCTAAACGCCTTGGTCGCCCGTGGGTTGGAGAGTTGTGGGGCGGGGGTTGCCCCTGGGGGTATGAGTAAACCCCCGAGGTGTGTTCTCGGGGGTGTTTTGGCTTGTGTTTTAGAAGCCGAGGATGTTGCGGTTGAACTCGTTGAGTGCGTCTGGGATGAGGTATGGCAGCTTGCGGAAGAAAAGGCTTGCCTGCTCGAGGGTGTCCCAGCCGTTGGAGATGGCTGCGTGTGCTGCTTCTTGCGCGTTGGTTACGAGGTCTGCAATCATTTGTTTTCCTTTCGTTTGGGGAAATGGTTGCGTACTGGTTTTGTACGTGAATTTTACCGTAGTTGGTGTGTGGGGGTGGTGCAATTTTAGTGGGGGTGGTTGTGGAGTTTGGTTAGTTGGTTGATTTGGATTTTGCCCATGATGTTGCGTGGGAGTTTGTCGATGAAGTGGACATCTCGGGGGATGGAGTGGTCGGCGAGGTTTTGGGCGACGTGTTGTTGGATTTGTTTTGGGGTGAGGGTGTGGGGTTTGTGTGTGACGACGTAGGCGGCGATTCTTTGGAATGTGTCTTTGTCTTCGACTCCGATGCATGCTGCTTCGGCGATTTCGGGCATTGATTCGATGGTTGCTGTTACTGATTCTGGGTGGACGTTTTCTCCGCCGACGATGATCATTGAGTCTGAGCGGCCGAGGACGTGGAGTTGGTTGTTGTTATCGATGTATCCGGTGTCGCCCATTTGTAGCATTCCGTCTTGGGTGTATGGGGGTTTCTTGTTTGGGTTGGTGTAGCCGGTGAGCATCATGGGGCTTTTGATGGTGATTTGGCCGGTTTTTCCTTGCGGTAGGGGGTTTCCTTGTGGGTCGCGAATGGTGACTTGGACGCCTGTTACTGGTGTTCCTACTGTGGTGGGGTCGTTGGCGAGTTGTTGGGGGTTAGCGCAGGCGATGAGGTCGGCTTCGGTGGAGCCGTAGATGGTGGTGAGGATGGGGCGTCCGAAGTGTTGGTTTACGTCGTGGACGAGTTGTGGGGTGACTTTGTTTCCGCCGGAGCCTATCCATTTTAGGCTGCTCATGTCGTATTTTTTGTCGAGCATGTTTTTGTAGAAGATTGGGGAGGTTACGGCGCCGTCGCATTTGTATTTTTGGATGATTTGCATGCCTTTGTCGGGGTCGAAGTGCCGGGACATGATCATTGTGCAGGTTCCTGCGATGGCGATGTTGAGGGCTCCGATGCCCCAGGTGTGGAAGAGGGTGCAGGGGATGTAGACGGTTTGGTTGGCGTGCCAGTCGAGGTTGTCGAGGATGGCGCCGAGGGTTACTGGGAAGGTGGGTTCTTTGCGTTGGATTCCTTTGGGGGTTCCTGTTGTGCCGGAGGAGTAGAGGATGTAGGGGGTTTGTTTGGGGATGAGGGGGAGTTTGATTTTTTGGGTGGTTTGGGTGATGTGGTTGAGGGTGATGTGGTTTGGGTTTGGGGTTGTTGTGGTGTCGTTGATGATGATTTTATCGGTGTTGTGGGGGATTTTGGGGAGGAATTCGGGGTCGGTGATGATGAGTTTGATGTTGTTTTGTTGGATGAGGTTTTTGATTTGTTCTGGGGAGCCTTGGATGTTGAGCATGTTGGCTATTGCGCCGTTGTAGGAGCGGGCGAGGATTGCTGTGGCGGCTCCGGAGGAGTTGCGGGCTAGGATTCCGTAGTTGAGTTGGTGGGGTTTGAGGTTGTGTTGCTGTGCGTAGTTTGTGAGCCATTGGGCGAGGCTGCGTGCGTTGTGGCGGAGTTGTGCGTAGGTGAGTTGTGTGTCGTCGTCAATGATTGCTGTGGTATTTGGGGCTATTTGGTAGGCGGTTTCGAGGTTGCTTGCGGGGGAGAAGCGGTAGCGGGCGATGTTGCGGAGGCCTAGTAGTTTTGCTTTTGCTGGTGCGTTGTGGGTTAGGAATCCGCGTTGTTTGGTCATTTTGAGCATGTGCTGCATGCCTTGGATGGTTTCTTTGGTGGTGTTGAGTTTATTGGTGGTGTTCATTTGTTCTCCTTCTGTGTTTGGGTTAGTGGATGTTGCGTGCGATTTCTTGGGCCATGTGTTTTTGGCCTAGTGAGGTGGGGTGGGCGATGAGGTTTTGTTCGGGTAGGCCGTAGTAGTTGGAGTTTCGTTGGTGTGGGGGTTTGCACCATCCTTCGGGGTCGTTTGGTGGGGTGATGTAGTTAGTGTGTGTTTCTTGTGCTGCTTGTCGGATGGTGTTGTTGACTTCGGTGAGGAAGTTGTTGATGTATTTGCGGTCGTTGAGGGAGAGGTAGCCGCTTTCGGGGCAGCGGTGTTCTGGGGTGGCTGCTGTGTAGTATCCGGTGAAGAAGATTTGGGCTTGGGGTGCGCGTTTTTTGGTGTCGTTGGCTATGTCGGTGAGGCGTTGTTTTAGGTTTCGGCCGGTGATGTCGGGGTTGTGGATGCTGGCGTCGGTGATGGGTTTTGCGATGGGGGCGCAGTCGGGGAGCCCTGGGATTTGGATGTGTGGTGTGCAGGTTGCGAAGAGGGCGGCTAGTCCTGCGTCGTTTCCTCCGAGTGTGATGGTGACTAGTTTGGTGTCGGGTGTGAGGTGTTGTTTTTGTGGGGCTGGGGCGGTGAAGGGGAGTGCGTGGTGTTGGGGGTTGTCGTATTGGTAGGTGAATGCCCAGGCGCAGGAGGCGTCGTCGAGTTGTAGGTTGAGTTGTTTGGCTAGTTGGTGTGGGTAGTTGTCTTGGTCTTTGACGCAGGCTGGGGTGCTGCCAGGGACAGGTTGTGTGATGGTTCCGGTTGAGGCGTAGGAGTCGCCGAGTGCTACGTATTTGTCTCCTGGTTGGAGGGCTTGTGCGGTGGGGGCTAGGAGTGTGGTTGTTAGTGCTGCGGTGGCGAGTGCTGTGTTGATTTTTGTGGTTTTCATGGGTGTTTTCCTTGTTAGACGGGAAATTCCCGTGCATTTTGGGGTTGCACGGGAATCTTTGTTGTTTGGGTCACTTAGCGAGGTTGTGTCCGATGAATTGGCCGTAGGCGTGGGTGCCGTGGGCATTGAGGTGGAGAGGAAGATTGCCTGGTGCTGGTGGCATGATGTCGATGAGGTTTACCCACCAGCGGTCTGGGGAGCAGGCGTCGTGTCCTTCGGACATTGGCCATGCGTCGAGGAAGGTGGCGTTGTTTTGTTGTGCTACTTCGCGGAGGGCGTTCTGTAGGCGCTGCTCGGTACCTGCAGTGTTGCCGGCCGGAATGGGGAGGGGGTTGGATGAGCCGAGTCCGCTGTTGTAGCAGGACATGTTGTTGAAAGAGACGTGGGGGTAGCCGACTACCATGACTTTGGCGTTGGGTGCGTGGTGGTGGGCGATGTTGATGGCATTGCGGAGGCCGTTGCGGATTGCGCGGTCTGATGCTTGGACGTCGGGGCCGTAGGGATAGGTGTCATTGGCTCCTGCGACGATGACTACGTTTTTGGTTTGTGGGTTGAGGTCACCGTGTTGAGCTGCGGTGCGCAGGGCGTTGTCGATATGTACACCGCCGGTGGAAAAGGAAGCGCCTGCGCATTGGTACTGGTCGACGTGTGCGCCGCCGGATGCGTTGGCGATTTCGTCGGCGATGGCCCCGTCTGTAACACAGCCGACGCCGGTGTTTGCTTTGATGTTTGCTTTATTCTTCCAGTAGTCAGGCACGGTTGGGTTGGCTACTACGCTGTCACCGGTGAGGACGGTGTTGCCTGGTGTTGCGGCGAGGGCGGAGGTGTGTCCTGCGATGAGAGCTGCGGTTGCGGCTGCTACTGCTGCGAGTTTAGTGGGGGATTTCATTCTTGTTTCCTCTTATATTGTTGTTTCTCCTTGAGGTTTCTAGGTTTAGGTTAATGGATTTTTAGCTGAATGTCAGTTTGTGGGCTTGTAGATTGTGAGGTTACCCTCGTTTAGTGGACACCCTATTTGTGCGGATCTTGTGTCCGGAGCGTGTCAAGTTGTTTGTGTGTGGGGCTAGGTTTATAGGTATTTGTCGAAGCGGTCGGGAAAGGCCACGGCCAT
>NZ_JBEHFY010000042.1:0-5381 GCF_040225815.1 Corynebacterium sp. KPL2895 | reverse complement strand
CTGAGTCGTTCTGGTCGACGCTTAAAACTTAAGTTCTACGACCGGAAGCGCTGGCCACCCGCGATGCTGCGCGTCAGGCCGTTGCCTACTGGATTGAAGCCGTCTACAACCGTCGACGCCGACACTGAAGCCCTCGGGATGGTCAGCCCCATCGACTTCGAGAACCACACCAGCCTAACCACCAGCAGAAAAGAAATAGCTACCTAACCACGAGGTAGCTCCACTACGTGTCCACGATTTGCGGGCAACCCCAACGGGGCACTTCACATACGCTAAAGTATATACCTCATCATATGTCCCGCCATATGGCAAGACATATGACAGGACTGACGGGTGTGCAGATTTACCGATACGGCTGCACCGCCCTAGGCGTTTCCAACGCCCGATTTACGGTAGGGCTTGAACGGAATTCGTTTAGGCGCAATCAGGGACTATAAAGTATCACATTACTTGCCTCCAAACCTGTACATTCAGAGAATTGCCTTGGATTGGCGGTAACAGGTACCAGATATGCGTTCGTAAAATTAGCGCGCGTTAATGTCGCTCCACGAAGGTCTGACTCGCTAAGAATTGCGTTCGTAAAATCTGCGTCGGTGAAATCTGCCGATTTCAAGTTAGCCCATGCCACCATGGAGCCACGGAACGAGCATCCTTTGCATATGCTTCCTTCGAGATTGATGTCCGTCAGATCATAGTTGGACATATCCTTTCCGGAAATGTCTTTCCCAGCGAGCCCCGTGGCCCACGATTGAGGTATCGTTTTGTACATTTGTTATTTAATCTGCGGTGAATTGATAATCCATTGCGGGCAACGGCCTTGGTAGCCAAGGCAGTGGGTGGTTACAACTCCGTAAGGTTTGCCGTCCCTTACCTTGTTGAAACCAACCACCGTTAATATGTCTGTGGTTTCAACTTTCCGGCACCTCTTAAAAGGTCCCCAACCCGAGCAGGAAATATGATCCATGGGCAGGCGATATTCATAGCGGTCGCCGGAGCGCTTAATCTTTGGCGCATATTTTGTTGAAGCTTGTGAAGCACGAATGGATAAACCGTGTTTGTTCTGGTTTTTCGCCCGAGCCTTTTCTCGAAGGTAAATCAGCTTTCCATTCTTATCCGTCCACTGCGACACTATAGTGTAGGGGCCTTTATTTCCAAAGAAAGATAATTCCGAGTCGACAGAAGTATCGAAGTTCTTCGAAGTGGCAACTTCTGTCAAGATTTCCTCCGCTGTAGAGTCATAGCTTTCCACTGTTCCTGGGATGACCCCGAAATCTTTTGTAGGGGCAGAGGTAGATGCATTGGCAGCTGGTTGAGACAAATTAGCCATTAGAAGTAGAGCAGCCATTGTCTTGCCTAGTGCGTTTTTGATCCAGTATTTCCACATGATAGAGTCTCCTACTTGTAGAAAATTACTTATCCTAAAAGTACCTTCTTTAATTAACGAAGGGAATGCTCATATGCGTGATATGGAATACAAACTGAAGCGTCCTGGGTTTAGTTCTTACCTCAGCTAAGGAAGGATTGAACTATGCCTAGAAAGTATTCCGTCGAGTTTAAGGAGAAGGCGGTCCATCAGATCATCGAAATGGTCCGCCTGGAGTCTTGCTCACTGCAACGTGCCTACACAGAGATCGGTGAGCTCCTTGGAGGATCTCACCACACGTTGCGGGCTTGGTACCGTGACAGCGCTTCAGTACGCGATAATTCTGACGCTTCAGGCAGCGAAACAATGGAAGAAGAACTCAAGCGTCTGCGCCGCGAAAACCGTGAGCTGAAACGAGCAAACGGGATTGTTAAGACTGCTTCGGCTTTTTCGCAGCGGAACTCGACTACCCCACGACCAAATGATCCCTTACATCGACGCGTACAAAGATCAGTTTGGGGCCCGGGGCCATCTGCCGAGTCCTAAAACAAGCAGATCGTGGATTCATTACTTCACGCGGCTACTGAAGCGTTCTACTAATGTGATTACCGCTGATTGGTTATTTTTACCAAGGATGAGGTCGCCTTCCCAATGGCCTGGCAAAATACGTTCAGTAACCTCATCTGGCCGGTCGTCGATGAGGATCATGTCGTCAACGAAGCGTTGCTGGGATTGCCCGCAAAGGGGCGCTCTTAGCCTAGCGGGGACGCGTCAACTCGGAACAGTTATGTCGTTTGAACCTGGCGTTTAGTTCGTGGGATATGAAGTGGACATGCCATTTTGGAGGCGGATCAACCTTAAGAAGAAATGGTAATTGGGGGTAGTACTTAGAATATCTTTACTGCGGGCTGTACATGCTATAGATGCCTATGTTAGGTTAACACTGTTCCCGATATAGGCGATCCTTTATAATACTGAAGTCTGAAGCAAACACACATAAAGGTCATAAAGGTGAGGTCGATTTTGACGTGTCTAAATTCCGAGAGGGAAGTACTGTGATGAAGAAAATTGCAGCAGGGTTAGTAACCGCCTTGACGGTTTCTATGTTCGCTGCTCCAGCGAACGCGGAGGGGAACTTTGAAACCAGTGTTAGTGGCGTTCGCGATGGCTACAAGACTCGTGGGTGGATCGATCGAAATATAGACGGGTACAACACGGAGATTACAGCAGCTACCTGTTTAAATGATCCACATGGATCTCCTGGAAAAGTTGAGATGACCCTGCGTCGAGAGCTTTCTATGAAGCCGGACCCCGACCTAGGTTCACGTTCGCTCAATAAATGCTATGGAGGATGGGACCGAGGCGGGTGGGGGCGCCAGGCTGCGGGAAATTATCATGCTGATATCCATACATTTGATTGGAACCACTTAACCATCAAATGGATGAAATTTGTATGGTAGCGACCATTCAAGCTAATGCACTAAAAATCCGGCGTTCAAGTAAAATAATTCTGGATATACCACAGTTAGTGATAGATGAACGACCCACGCTTCTTCTGGGAGCTAACGGTGCAGGGAAATCAACACTTTTTTCTGCTCTTGCATCAGATTCTTCTCCAAAGGAAGGAACAGTCCTAAGGAATGGATCTATATCTGTAGTAGAGCAGACATTCAATCCTATTACCGGTTTCACCTCTAGTGAGTACTGTGCTTATGTTGCTTGGCTGTTTGGGCGAGATAAAAAGGCCGCAAAGAAAGAAAGCTTAGATTGGCTAGATTTTGTAGATCTGTCAAGAGTCTCTAATCAACGGTGTGAAAGTCTTAGCGGAGGGGAACGCTCTAGGCTGGCGATCGCCACTGCGTTGAACTCTGGGGCGGAAACACTGCTGCTTGATGAACCAAGTGCGGCACTTGATCCACTCAACAAAGAGCATGTAACTGAGGTATATCAACGGATTGTTGATAGAGGACATAATCTAGTCGTCTCAACGCATGATGCCGGCGAACTACAGAGACCTTTCGAGCGCGTTCTCGTCCTTGATAAGGGAAAGCTACATTTTGATGGTTCACGACATGATTTCGTGCAGTTAGCTTCAGAACCCGGAAAATCCCCGGCACATATTCTCTCACGATCTTTTGTACGGAGAGGAAACTACAGTGGTTCCTAATTTCGGTATTAAACACTGGCTTCGCCGTCCATCATTATGGATTTGTCTTATTGGGATAATCCTCAGCGCGGTTCCTATTTCGGAATTAGGAAAGACGCCATACTATGAGTCGATAGCTGCTCAATCTACATTGGTATTCTTCGTAATTGCCCCTGCGGTTTCTGCCGCAATGGCATGGGAGGCATCACGATTTCGTCCTCTAGTGCAGATGGGGCGAAAATCGGTGGCTCGTATCTATGTGAACCGAATGTTTGCATGGTCGCTGATTTTTCCTCTTGGCTATGTATTAGCAAATCTTTCACAAAGTACTGATTCTGCACTGCTCGGATCTTCAGTTTTTTGGGTTATGCTGACGTATTCGTCCATCGTCGGTGCCTGTTGGACATTAATCGGAAGTGCACTTGGCTTTTCGTTTAAACCACTGGTTTCAGTGTCTGTATCAGCTGCGCTTGCATATACGTGGTATGCGGTAATTCCAGCCACTTCTCCTGGATCCTTAAGACATATAACTGGTGATTTTTTAGCGTGCTGTTCTTTTGATGTAACGCTAGATGTGAAAGCAATTGGAACAGCAATTGCAGGGATTATTGGAGCCACGCTGACCATAATCTCGGCTGCGGCATTGCTTAGGAACCGCTGTAAAATGTATATGTTGACTTTCCTTTTAGGCCTTATTTCCCTCATCGGTTCTTTTGCTTGGGCGCAGCAGCTCACAGAGTTTGGCCTTGAACAAAGAGATTCTCGTGAGGTTGTTTGCTCTTCTAAGGTCTGCGCATGGCCGGAAGTTCCTAACGAAAATATATCGCTTAATATCCAGGCGAGGGATGCTTTCTCTAAAATATCACCCCCTGAGTGGAGAGATTTCTCAGAACGTCCCGTCATGTGGGGAGATCTTTCGGAAGAGCATCTAAGTCTAAGCGGTCAATCCACTGTAAAAGGGATAGTTGGAGAGTTTGTGGATCAAGCTGGATCTGCGGAACTCATTCGTTCAGACGCTAAAGTCTGTGGAATTCCGGCGAAAGATTTGGGAATTACGCTTAGTGGTCTTCCTTGGGAGCCTAATCAACAAGTTACCGTTGAAGACGTTGCTCAACGTATTGAGCATTCTGTATGCAGAGTGAGCGATTAGCCCATGACTTCATACGCATTCTTGTACTGCCGTGGGCATAGGCTAATTACTGTCCTAATAATGGTGCTGTTTATTGCCTTTGTTCTTTCTTTCGCTGAGGGATGGTTGCTAAATATCCCTTGGCTCGATGATACTGCTGGGGCAAACGTTGGTACTTTGTGTTCGTTTTCTTATGCTGCATTGCCAGTGATTTTCTTCAGAAATCAGATTTCCAGGTTAGAGGCTCAAGTTTCACGGAATTGGCTAGTTATTGATGGTATAGTTCTCTTAGTTTTATGGATTATTCCTTGGATCTTTTCCCTTTGTGGCATAGGAAGCACTAGATTCGCTTATGTATCTACTGTTCTTACCGCTTTGACACTACTTATAGGTAGATATGTGAGTGTGGATACACTCGCTTTGTTACTTGTAGCACAGCTTGTTTTGCAAACCGCTCTTTGGCCATCATTATTTGATACGCATTGGAGATTCCTACTTTTCGCTCTAGAGGTTCCACCCAGCCGTATTCCACTAATATTAAGTATAGTTTCGTTGTTCGTGAGTGTTATTTCTTTGCGTAAATTCAAACGATCTGTGTTTTAGCTAGTAGGGTTGCCCGCAAATCGTGGACACGTTGTTAAGCTGCTTAGGGGTTAAGCAGCGGCTTTCTTATTACCATTTTGATCAGCGAGCTGGGCTTCGAAATCGACGGGGCTTACCATCCCGATGGACGAGTGGCGACG
>NZ_JBEHFY010000041.1:0-5759 GCF_040225815.1 Corynebacterium sp. KPL2895 | reverse complement strand
TGTTTGAGAACTCAATAGTGTGCCAATGTACTTATTTTTTATTTTTGTGTGCATGGTTGTGTGTTGATTGGTCTGTTGGCCGGCAAGCCTAATGGTGGTTTGTTGGTTGGTGTGTGCCGGTAAGGTGTTGGAATACGCATCTTTTTGAATACTGTTTAGTGTTTCGGCTGCATTGATGGATTGGTTGGCATGTGATTGTGTTCAACTTTTTGTCTCCCTTTTTTGTGCCCCGTCGGGTTGGGGAGGCAATGATTTTTTCTTTGTAGTAATTTTTGGACGCCAGCATGAGCCCTTTTGTGTGGTTTGTGGTGGTTTGTTCTTTTGGTTAGGTTTGGGCTTTTCACGGCCTTTTCAGTGTTTTGCTGAAATTCTTTTTGTGGAGAGTTTGATCCTGGCTCAGGACGAACGCTGGCGGCGTGCTTAACACATGCAAGTCGAACGGAAAGGCCCTGCTTGCAGGGTACTCGAGTGGCGAACGGGTGAGTAACACGTGGGTGATCTGCCCTGCACTTCGGGATAAGCTTGGGAAACTGGGTCTAATACCGGATAGGAACCATCTTTAGTGTGGTGGTTGGAAAGTTTTTTCGGTGTAGGATGAGCTCGCGGCCTATCAGCTTGTTGGTGGGGTAATGGCCTACCAAGGCGGCGACGGGTAGCCGGCCTGAGAGGGTGTACGGCCACATTGGGACTGAGATACGGCCCAGACTCCTACGGGAGGCAGCAGTGGGGAATATTGCACAATGGGCGCAAGCCTGATGCAGCGACGCCGCGTGGGGGATGAAGGCCTTCGGGTTGTAAACTCCTTTCGCTAGGGACGAAGCTTTTTGTGACGGTACCTAGATAAGAAGCACCGGCTAACTACGTGCCAGCAGCCGCGGTAATACGTAGGGTGCGAGCGTTGTCCGGAATTACTGGGCGTAAAGGGCTCGTAGGTGGTTTGTCGCGTCGTCTGTGAAATTCTGGGGCTTAACTCCGGGCGTGCAGGCGATACGGGCATAACTTGAGTGCTGTAGGGGTAACTGGAATTCCTGGTGTAGCGGTGAAATGCGCAGATATCAGGAGGAACACCGATGGCGAAGGCAGGTTACTGGGCAGTTACTGACGCTGAGGAGCGAAAGCATGGGTAGCGAACAGGATTAGATACCCTGGTAGTCCATGCCGTAAACGGTGGGCGCTAGGTGTGAGGGTCTTTCTACGACTTTCGTGCCGTAGCTAACGCATTAAGCGCCCCGCCTGGGGAGTACGGCCGCAAGGCTAAAACTCAAAGGAATTGACGGGGGCCCGCACAAGCGGCGGAGCATGTGGATTAATTCGATGCAACGCGAAGAACCTTACCTGGGCTTGACATACACCAGATCGCTGCAGAGATGTAGTTTCCCTTTGTGGTTGGTGTACAGGTGGTGCATGGTTGTCGTCAGCTCGTGTCGTGAGATGTTGGGTTAAGTCCCGCAACGAGCGCAACCCTTGTCTTATGTTGCCAGCATTTGGTTGGGGACTCATGAGAGACTGCCGGGGTTAACTCGGAGGAAGGTGGGGATGACGTCAAATCATCATGCCCCTTATGTCCAGGGCTTCACACATGCTACAATGGTCGGTACAACGCGCTGCGACACTGTGAGGTGGAGCGAATCGCTGAAAGCCGGCCTTAGTTCGGATTGGGGTCTGCAACTCGACCCCATGAAGTCGGAGTCGCTAGTAATCGCAGATCAGCAATGCTGCGGTGAATACGTTCCCGGGCCTTGTACACACCGCCCGTCACGTCATGAAAGTTGGTAACACCCGAAGCCGGTGGCCTAAACGTGTTAGGGAGCCGTCGAAGGTGGGATCGGCGATTGGGACGAAGTCGTAACAAGGTACCCGTACCGGAAGGTGCGGGTGGATCACCTCCTTTCTAAGGAGCTTTTTTGTAGGCTGCAGTTGCAGTCAGGACCCACAGTTGTGGGTTGCCCACATAGTTTGTGTGGGTTGGTGGTTGAGTAGGCGAGTGTTCTGCTGCCACCGATTGTTTGGAAATTCCGGGTAGGAGACACACCTTAATCGACAGTACCGAGTGTTTGAATGGTGCTTTGTGACATGCGTAAAAGTGTCCATGCATGCAAAAATGAGTGTTGATTGTACGTTGGTGCATTGTTGGGTGTCTGGGGCATTATCCCCTTATTGTGTGCCTGACTGGTTGATGGGCGTCACCGTGGTGGTGGTGTTTGTTGCTGGTTCGGGGTGTTGTGTGAGAACTGTATAGTGGACGCGAGCATCTGCATGATGCCACTTGCTTTTGTGGGTGGTGTTCATGTGTGTGATGTGATTTTTCTTTTTGTTTATTTTGTCAAGTTCACTTGTTGCTACCGCACGTGGGCTGCGTGACCTTTTGTTGGTTGTGTGGTTTGTGTGTGGTGGTTGGTGTGTTCGTTATTTAGGGCGCATGGTGGATGCCTTGGCATGCTGAGCCGATGAAGGACGTGTAAGGCTGCGTTAAGCCTCGGGGAGTTGTCAATAAAGCGTTGATCCGAGGATGTCCGAATGGGGAAACCTGGCCCTGGTTATGTGGGGTTACCCTTCAGTGAATTCATAGCTGTTGTGGGGGTTACGCGGGGAAGTGAAACATCTCAGTACCCGTAGGAGGAGAAAATAATAATGATTCTGCTAGTAGTGGCGAACGAACGTGGATGAGGCTAAACCGTGTGCATGTGATACCTGGTAGGGGTTGTGTGTGCGGTGTTGTGGGGCTCAATTGTGTGTCATCTACCAGTGGCACGCCCTGTGCATTGTTGTTAGGTGAAGTGGTTTGGAATGATCTACCGGAGTAGGTGAGAGTCCTGTAGCTGAAGATGATGATGTGGGGGTTGTTGGGTTCCCGAGTAGCAACGGGCTCGTGGAATCTGTTGTGAATCTGCCGGGACCACCCGGTAAGCCTAAATACTCAGTGTGACCGATAGTGGATAGTACCGTGAGGGAATGGTGAAAAGTACCCCGGGAGGGGAGTGAAATAGTTCCTGAAACCATGTGCTTACAATCCGTCAGAGCACTTTTTTGTGTGATGGCGTGCCTTTTGAAGAATGAGCCTGCGAGTCAGCGGCATGTCGCGAGGTTAACCCGTGTGGGGTAGCCGTAGGGAAACCGAATCCTAATGGGGTGATAAGTGGCATGTCCTGGACCCGAAGCGGGGTGATCTACCCATGGCCAGTGTGAAGCAGCTGTAAGAGGTTGTGGAGGCGCGAACCCACGTAGGTTGAAAACTGCGGGGATGAGCTGTGGGTAGGGGTGAAAGGCCAATCAAACTCCGTGATAGCTGGTTCTCCCCGAAATGCATTTAGGTGCAGCGTCGCATTAGCTTGGTGGAGGTAGAGCGACTGGTTGGTTGAGCGGGACTACAATCTTAGCAATGTCAGCCAAACTCCGAATGCCATCAATTGTGTTGTGCGGCAGTGAGACTGTGGGGGATAAGCTTCATAGTCGAGAGGGAAACAGCCCAGATCGCCGGTTAAGGCCCCTAAGGGTGTACTAAGTGGAAAAGGATGTGGGATCGCGAAGACAGCCAGGAGGTTGGCTTAGAAGCAGCCATCCTTGAAAGAGTGCGTAATAGCTCACTGGTCGAGTGGTTCTGCGCCGACAATGTAGTGGGGCTCAAGTACACCGCCGAAGCCGCGGCAAGCAGCAATTTTTTGTTGTTTGGGTAGGGGAGCGTCGTGCATGGGTGGAAGCGTTACCGTGAGGAGGCGTGGACTGTGTGCGAGTGAGAATGCAGGCATGAGTAACGAATTGTAAGGTGAGAATCCTTACCGCCGGATGACTAAGGGTTCCTGGGTCAAGTTCGTCTTCCCAGGGTGAGTCGGGACCTAAGGCGAGGCCGACAGGCGTAGTCGATGGATAACCAGTTGATATTCTGGTACCCGTACATGTGCGCCCATGATGAAGCACTGATACTAACCACTGCGGATACGCTACCTAGCATTCTTTGAGTGTTGGTGGTGTTGATGTCGTGGGGCCTGATGTGTGGTTCAAGTGATGGGGTGACGCAGTGAGGTAGCCGCGCCACTTAGTGGATTGGTGGTGTAAGCGTGTAGGCCGTGTGGTAGGTAAATCCGCTACACATTAAGGTTGAGGCGTGATGCGTAGACCCTTTCGGGTTGATGGTGGTGATCCTGTACTGTCGAGAAAAGCCTCTAGCGAGTGTGTGTATGGCCCGTACCCTAAACCGACACAGGTGGTCAGGTTGAAGATACTAAGGCGTTCGGGTGAACTGTGGTTAAGGAATTCGGCAAAATGCCCCCGTAACTTCGGGAGAAGGGGGGCCCTGTGACGTGAAGACCCTTGCGGTTGGAGTGTTGTGGGGTCGCAGAGAATAGAGGGAAGCGACTGTTTATCAAAAACACAGGTCCATGCGAAGACGTTAAGTTGATGTATATGGACTGACGCCTGCCCGGTGCTGGAAGGTTAAGAGGACCGGTTAGTTAACGTTTGTTAGCGAAGCTGAGAATTTAAGCCCCAGTAAACGGCGGTGGTAACTATAACCATCCTAAGGTAGCGAAATTCCTTGTCGGGTAAGTTCCGACCTGCACGAATGGCGTAACGACTTCTCTGCTGTCTCGACCACAGGCCCGGTGAAATTGCATTACGAGTAAAGATGCTCGTTACGCGCGGCAGGACGAAAAGACCCCGGGACCTTCACTATAGCTTGGTATTGGTGTTTGGTTCGGTTTGTGTAGGATAGGTGGGAGACTGTGAAATCATCACGCTAGTGGTGGTGGAGTCGTTGTTGAAATACCACTCTGATCGGATTGAGCATCTAACCTTGGCCCATGATCTGGGTTGGGGACAGTGCCTGGTGGGTAGTTTAACTGGGGCGGTTGCCTCCCAAAATGTAACGGAGGCGCCCAAAGGTTCCCTCAGCCTGGTTGGCAATCAGGTGGTGAGTGTAAGTGCACAAGGGAGCTTGACTGTGAGACAGACATGTCGAGCAGGGACGAAAGTCGGGACTAGTGATCCGGCACCTACTTGTGGATGTGGTGTCGCTCAACGGATAAAAGGTACCCCGGGGATAACAGGCTGATCTTCCCCAAGAGTCCATATCGACGGGATGGTTTGGCACCTCGATGTCGGCTCGTCGCATCCTGGGGCTGGAGTAGGTCCCAAGGGTTGGGCTGTTCGCCCATTAAAGCGGCACGCGAGCTGGGTTCAGAACGTCGTGAGACAGTTCGGTCTCTATCCGCCGCGCGCGTTGAAACTTGAAGAAGGCTGTCCCTAGTACGAGAGGACCGGGACGGACGTACCTCTAGTGTGCCAGTTATCCCGCCAGGGGTAGTGCTGGTTGGCTACGTACGGAAGGGATAACCGCTGAAAGCATCTAAGCGGGAAGCCTGTTTTAAGATGAGGTTTCTTTTGAGGTCCCCTAAAGACTATGGGGTAGATAGGCCAGACTTGGAAGCACTGTAAGGTGTGAAGGCTACTGGTACTAATTGACCAAAACAAACACACCACAAATAACCCCCGAACACCATGTGGTTTAAGGGAAGTTGAAGAGTGTTCTTGTTTAGCGAGTAAACAAAATGTACACATTTCGTGTGTCGCGTCCACTATGCAGTATCTGACACAACACCCACACAATTGTGGTGGGTAGTGTTCTGATAGGTTTGTCGGTGGTTAATAGCTACAGGGAAACGCCCGGTCCCATTCCGAACCCGGAAGCTAAGCCTGTACACGCTGATGGTACTGCAACCGGGAGGTTGTGGGAGAGTAAGTCACCGCCGACACCAAACAACAAA
>NZ_JBEHFY010000040.1:0-6558 GCF_040225815.1 Corynebacterium sp. KPL2895 | reverse complement strand
GGTGACAGGAGTTCATTCCAGGGCTTTGGGTGCTGTTGCAAAGTTGGGGCAGTAGGAAGAGCGACGTGAAATAATCACAGCCATGGGTATCTTCTCCGGTCGTCATTTCCCCCGTGACATCATTCTGTGGGCAGTGCGGTGGTACTGCCGCTAGGGGTGAGCTACCGAGACTTGGAGGAAATGATGACTTCAGCGGGGTGTGCCGGTTGATCAACCACGATCTACCGCTGGGTCCAGAAATACGCCCCTGAGCTGGACAAGCAAACACGGTGGTACCGGCAGGTACCTGACTGGCAGGCCAGTTCCTGGCGGGTGGTGAGACCTATATCCGGATCGGCGGCAGGTGGTGCTACCTCTATCGGGCGATCCCCGCCGGTGGCCAGCCCCTGGACTTTTACCTCTCTCCGAAGCAGAACGTGGCCGCAGCGAAACGTTTTCTGGCCAAGGCTCTCAGATACAATGCGTCAGCCGGGTATCCCAGAGTGATCAACACCGATAAAGCATCCTCCCTAGCCAGGGCAATCGCCGAGTTGAAGTCAGGGGGAACCTGCCCGCCAACAGTGGAACACCGACAGGTGAAATACCTCAACAACATCCTAGAAGGCGACCATGGTCGACTGAAGCGGATCCTCGGGCCGAAAGGTACGTTTAAGAACCGGACATCTGCATATCGGACGTTGAAAGGGATGGAGGCGATGCACTCATTGCGGAAAGGGCAAGGCACTGTGTTTGACCTCACGGGCAACCGAACCCGGACGCGGTGATCGTCAACAGGGTCTTCGAGGGACCTGACCCCCTGGTGGTGGACACGCTGAAACCAGCATCTCGCTGGGGAAGTGAGGTACCTTTCCACCATGCCACGCAAGACCTACACCGAGCAGTTCAAGCGCGACGCAGTCTCGTTGTACGAGTCGACCCCCGGAGCAACGCTCAACGCGATCGCCTCCGATCTCGGGCTCAACCGCAACTCCCTGCGCACCTGGCTCGACGCCTTCGGCACCGGCACCAAAACCAACGCCAACGGTAAAAAAGTCGCCAGCCCCATTGCCGCAGCCAACAGCGCACGCACGCCTGCTGAAGGACTCTCCGACGCCGAACGCATCCGCGTGCTGGAACGCGAAAACGCCAAGCTCCGGGAGGAACGAGAGATCCTCCGCAAGGCGGCCAAATATTTCGCGGAAGAGACGAACTGGTGAACCGCTTCCGGTTCGTTGATGACAACCGAGGCCTCTACGAGGTCAAGCGGTTATGTGAGGTTTTGAAGATCAACCGGTCCTCGTATTACAAATGGAAATCAGCTGCTCCTGCCCGCCGGCGACGCGTCCTTGACGACGCGGTGCTGGGAGCGAGGATCAAGGCCGTGTTCACGGCCGAGAACGGCTGTTACGGGGCGAAACGCGTGACGGCGGCCATTAACTCCGATCCAGCCAACGACGCCCTTTTCAATCACAAGCGCACCGCCAGGTTGATGCGCCAGATGGGCCTGTTCGGCTACACCAAAAAACGCCGGGTGAAGACCACCGTGTCTGCGAAACGGGCTCCGAAGTTGCCCGACCTGCTGAAACGCCGGTTCACCGCGGAGAAACCGAACACCATCTACGTCGGCGATATCACGTACCTGCCGATCGCGGACGGGTCGAATATGTACCTGGCAACCGTCATCGACTGCTATTCACGGCAGTTGACCGGTTTCGCGGTCGCCGACCACATGCGCACGGAGTTGGTCGAAGAAGCCCTCACGATGGCCCACAGGGTCCGAGGCAACCTTGACGGGGCGATTTTCCACTCCGATCATGGCAGCGCCTATACCTCTGAGCAATACCGGAAGCTGTGTGAACGATTCGGTCTCACCCAGTCGATGGGAGCAATCGGGACGAGCGCGGACAACTCGTTGGCGGAGTCGTTCAACGCCACGCTGAAACGGGAAGTCCTCCAGGACGAGTCCGTTTTCCCAAGTCAGCTCGTATGTCTTCGGGACGTGTTCCGGTGGTGCACGCGCTACAACACCAAGCGCTTGCACTCGTGGTGCGGCTATCGCTCGCCGAACGCCTTCGAAGCCGCCGGATCAGCTACACTTACGATCTCATCTTGATTAAATCCCCGTGTCCACTTTCCGGGGTTCGGGCCCGAGACGGCCTAACAACGCCCACACGCAGCGGCCATCAGGAAATGAGAAACTGAGTCTTCGCTGCTCTCCGCCCAACTTTGCAACAGCACTAAACAATCACTCAACGACCTGCGCATTTGCTCAAACTTTCACCACACAGCGATCCCAGTCAGAATTCGAGTATCGGCCCGCGATCTATCCAGACGGCAACCCGCCGTCAGAAAATCAAATCCGCAACCAATGCTTCATTCATCGCCACCTCAAATGTTTGGCACACAAAATTACAGCAACACGTCGAATCGGAATCCTAAGCATCCTGCGGATGCAAATGACTAAAGGAATCGCGTGCTTCCTGTTAAACGATGCGGATATACTGAGACGCTAATAAATCTCAACCTATAGAGTGAAGCCCACTCAGGCCGTAAACATCCATCAACCTCGCATGTAATGCCGCGGGAGCAATCGGAAGAAGCGAATCATTGGACGAACCGTTAACAACACTCACGGTTAAGCTCGATCACTTCACACCCCAAGGAACGCCGATGGTGCGTTTACCAAATGGGCTGCTTTTAGCCGGGAATCAAGAGATCAAGACATTGAGCCCTAAGGTAGGCGACATCCTCGTGTATTCCTCGGGCTGGGAAATCGCATCCGACGAGAGCTGGGAGGTTAAGGCCCAAATTGGGGTTATCGAACAAAAGTCCGGCCCCGACGAAATTCTTATGAAGACTCCAGACGGGTATGCCCACAAGTTGGTGCATAAAAATGCTCGATGGAGTCTGGGAGATTACGCCCTCTTCAATGAGAGTTCTTCGATTTTGAGAGTCATCCCACAAGAAGCAGCGCGAAAAAGCACTATCGAGGATGAAGCCAGTGCCTCGAAGTTTCGTATTGACCTAGACCCTGAGAGATTTCAGTGGGACTATTTTGTCGGCTCGCAGGAGATACTGACCGACGCAAAACAAATAGTAGAGTTGTACACCACGCTGGAGGGACGAGAGTTAATCTCACAGATGAAGGTTGATCCTGTACACGGGATCCTTTTCGCAGGTCCACCGGGAACTGGGAAGACCTTTTTAGCTCAAATAATGGCAGCCCAGTCTGGGTCCGCCTTCTATTTGGTTACAACCGCGTCTCTAGGTGGTCAGCTAGTCGGGCAAAGTGAAGAACGACTTGAAGCAATATACGAGGACGCTGCTAAACAAGAAATGTCAATCATTTTTGTTGATGAGATTGATGTTTTAACTAAAGACCGTTCGAATGCGTATGAAAACGGTTCCCGTCTCGTTAATGTATTTCTCACGAACATGGACGGAGTAGGGGCACCTGAAAATGTCCTAACTATCGGGGCAACCAACCGTATTTCCGACATTGACCGCGCACTGCGCCGACCCGGGAGGTTTGACCGCGAAGTATATTTTCGTCTACCGAATCAAATGGACCGTCTTGAGATTTTAAAGTCTCGCACGCCAACGCTAGCCAACGATATTGATTTCGATAAAATTTCGTCACAAACCGAAGGATGGACTGCCGCAGAACTACGGTCGATTCTCCAGTACTCAGGAGAGTTAGCTGTCATCGAAGGTCGTTCAAGAATATATAATGATCACTTTCTTTTGGGATTTGAAAAAGCGACTACCGCGCGAAATGCTCGAAAGGGCGAAGAAAAGTGAATATTAAGAGTTGGTTCCGAAACTATAGGAAGAAGCAGGAAAGCTTCCGTCGCTCACGGATTCTAAGGAAAATCGAGCGGCTTTCCCGTAAAGCGTCACCGCTGGGCGACATAAGACAGTTCCTCTATCTCGATGAATTGGCTCTTCGTAGCTTGTATATCTCCCGGTTCGGTCCTGAGGATGCCAAAACGACCCTTACTCAGACGAGAACAAAGGACTTAGGATTAACACTCGGAGGCGGTGCGTCCATTTCTCACCTCAATGATAGGGCCTCGAATGGCAGATCATCTATCAGCTTCCGATCTGGAAAAAGCAGAGCCCTACAGATCGAACAAGTCTCTTCAGAACAGTCTCTTTTCAGAGATTTTGTGTCGAGAGAATCCTATGCCGGAAAAGAAAGTCAGATCTGGGACGGCGTGCCGCAATCCAGCATTCAACGAGAGTTACTGCCTGGTCGACTACACCGCGGGCAACTAATTCAGGTCAGAATACGCCTAGAAGCCCATTCAATTTATGCCTATAGCACCATTGCTAACGCGCTTGTCGAAACCTCGGCCAATACTCCAGCGCTTGGAATTTCCCAGGATGACACCTTTATCCAGGCCGCCCAACTAATTCAGCAAATGCTAATCGGCCAAATTCCAATAAACTCGGAGCTCGTTGATTGGGACTGGGACGAAGAAGCTAGCACACTCATCCGTCGATCTGATGACAAGGCAAATAGTCCTATTCGTCTTGTCGGTCTTACCCAACTCGACAACTATTGGGGAGATGTTCGAGGCTTTCTTTTCGACCAATCCGAGTGCATTGCCCTGGTTCGAGTTAGCCAAGATACCCCCTCGACTAGCTGGTCTCCCCTCAAGCTCTTCGATGCTGCTAGGGGATTGCCTGGCTTCGACGGCTTTGATACAAAAATCGCCGAGTTGAATTCCTTGTTAAGCGGAAAGCAGAAAGCAGAAACACCGCTTTCAGATGCAGTGGAAAGAATCCTCAGCCATTACCTACAAATCAGAACCGACAATGAGGAGCTCAAGGTTCAACTAGAGCCACGAGTTAACGAAATAGCTCAAATGGTTCCCAATAGTTCTCAAAGTCAACTTAATGATGCATTTAACCAAGTTGATGTTTTACTTTCGTCGTCGGGAAGCACAGAAACCACTCCCGATGAGATCGGAAACTTGCGAAGCAAGGCAATTAAATTAGGCCGAGGAACCGGAGCTCCACTAAAGAGCGAGGAAAACGTCTTACGCCCACCGAACGATGATTCAGATCTCTATTTGGTAGGCGATATCATCGCTCTGTACTGGTAAAGACTATTTAACCCGTAGTGACTATTTCACCGTCATTCGCAAGAGAGGGATCGGAAGCTTTGCGTATGAGGGCTACTTCCTCAGTCACGGCAGAAAGCGCGCACCGCGCTCCCCACACGTGAGAAAATCGAGCCTTCCTCTATAGCGGAGCAACAGTCTTACAAAGCGTCTCCTACAAGACACAGACAGCACAAGCATAACTGGAGCCGCTGCAGGGACAATAGGCCTGTCACCTTGGACCAACACACTGATATATGACCTATCGACCGCGCCCGCATCCGCCTCTTTCGGAGTCATATACCTTGGGCTCTTCCCCACGGCAATAGCATTCACCGCATGGGGATATATTTTATCGCGCACGAGCGCTGGGAAACAGCAGCCACGACGCACCTTGTCGCTGTGGTCGTTTTGCTCATGCCAGCATTAATCCTCGGGGAAGTGAAGTGATACTGCGCTACTAACTGCGCCGTCTTAAACGAGGTCTGTGTTTTCCTGATCCCGTCGTGTGCCAAATATAGCCACCAGCGTTAACCGTGCCGAGCAACTTGTGGTTGTGGATACCGGCTAGCACCTTGGTGGCAATGCGCTCAGTGGCCACAATCTGATAAGGGCGCATAATCCGCAACACTGTGGCCGAAATATTTTGCGTACCTCAACCTCTAAGTCGTGCTCACCTGAATTCTCATGAGTGACATGTAAACCTGCTCTCACACCCTTGGTAGAACACACAGAATCGTCATGGTAAAGACCCTCAATGTGAAGTGGGAAGATTGTAGACCGGCTAAGATGCCCACACTACGCTGCGGCTTCACCAGTGGTAAGAGGCCCTCGCCCGCCTTGAAGGCGCTCTGAACCTCCAAAGCCCTTACTCCACCACCCTGCGAGTGAAGCGAAAGCCATCGTTACTTACTTTTCTCCAATCATAAGATCCACGAGAGCTCCTAGATTGTTAGCGCACCTCTTACCGTTTTCAGCAGGCCTGTTACGACGGCATCCCAGTGCCCATCTTCGGTCTCTACGATTCAGGATTTGTGGTCCCACTATGTCGTTTCGCAAGTTCATTAGCTAGATCAGCAGTGATTTTTACTGCTTCCGGGGGATCGGTGACCCAGATGTGGTCCCCAAACTGAAGCAATTGCCTTACCCCCTGAATATCCGCATATCCCACCACGATACGGACAAAGTTTTCGTCCACGGGTTCATAATGGATAAGCCGTGATCCCAAAATACGAGATGCCATATCAAGCCGAGTCGCTCGAAGAAGTGCGGTGATTCGAACTGGCATGTCTTCTTCTAATTGCTCAACGAGCTGCGCCCACACCCTTTTGCCAGGTTGCGTCCAGTAGCGTGGTGTATCTGTAACTGACGGTGGGCCCCTTATGAATGAGGCCGGCGACCACCGTAGTACCTTTCGATTCCGTAACCACACTTCCTCGAAAGGGATAACCACGATGGCCGCTAGCCCATA
>NZ_JBEHFY010000039.1:0-8267 GCF_040225815.1 Corynebacterium sp. KPL2895 | reverse complement strand
CACGTGCTGGCCCCTGACACCATCACACTGCATGCTCTATCGAAAGGTAGAAACACCACTCAAACGGACTTGACCCTTGCTTAAGCGCAGACAAGAAATATTTCTCCCCACCACCAGATCTCATAGCACTTTTTAAAGGTAGGTTCACCTCACTCAAGATCTACCTCCCCGTTTTCTCCTGCGCATACTTACCCTCACGACGGTGGGGATGGTTTATCTACACCTGCTGGGTTTACAGGAATACAGGTGCGGTAAAGCTGTATTCCTGTAAAACCTTATTTGTTGTTGCGGACGTATTCTTCGAGGTAGTTGCTGACAATCTCGCGAATGGTCATGCCTTTTTGCGCGGCGATGACTTTGAGTTCTGCGTGAAGTTCGCGGTCAATTTCGACGGTCATCTTCTTGACGTAGTCGCGGCCGGTGGGTTGATGGAATGCACCTCGTACTGTTTTCTTCTCCGCGGTCGGGGCCGGCCTTGCGGATTTCTTTGAGGAGGTTCGCGGGCCTTGCTGGGCCCTGGCGCGTTCTTTGCTGGTGCTCATTTCATCATCTCCATGAGTTCGTCTGCGGCTTGTTCATAGCCGTGCATTTCTGGGCCTGGGCAGTAGCCGAAGGCTAGGTGCATGTCCTCGCGTAGCGGGATTTCGGTTTTAAAGTGGGGCATTTGTTCTGTATCAAGTGCTTCTCGTGCAGCATCAAGAGCACTGGTGCCCTTCCTAGCGAACGTCAGCAGGACTGCATGCGGTGTTCCGCTAACTGCGTCGCGCAGTTCCCACACACGAGAAAGGTCAGCTGCAGCAGAACGGGTCGGAAGAATGATGAAATCACTGACAGCGATTGCTGCTTCGATAGCGTTCTCGTCTCCTGGTGGCACATCAATAAACATGAACTCATCGTCCCCGACGAGTGCCGCCTGCCTATCAACACGCTTGGGAATAGACAATTCAACCCCAAACGGTAAAGGGTCGCCTCCATCTTCCGCGCGTTCAGACCATTCCAGAGCTGAACCCTGCCGGTCTAAGTCTGTGACAGTCACGGTCTTTCCTCGGTGGGCGAAAACCGTAGCGAGAAACATCGTTGTAGTGGTCTTGCCAACGCCACCCTTGGCGTTAATGGCAGTAATAATCATGGCTTCTCCTAGGTGGATACGTCATTACGTCTATTAGTTTACAGATTTCAGTAAATACTGTTTTACATCTATACAGGTCTACAGTTGTATAGTTTACTGTAAATACTAAAAGTACTGGCAGATGAGTCTTTTGCTTCTTTTTATCGTCATGTTCTACAGACAGACCTGCGAGCTTGATGCGGCAAAACTCGTTTTCAATGCTCTTGTCTTCGAAGTCCGCTGCGATGTGTCCCCAGTGGTATCCCTCCAACTGGGACAGCATCGCAGTAACTGCCATCTTGAGTTAGAAGCCACGACTGCGACCAGTACGGGCACATAGAGCATCTAGGCGCTCGATGATGCCTTCTGACATCCGTATAGATACCACTCGGTCTGAACGGTGAGGTCCTTGAACCATAATCAGAAGGCCTTTCGCTCCTACCACAAACAATGATTGCATAAGTTCGGCCTCGACACGGAAGAGGCGACTTTTTACCATGGAGAACCTCTTCCTTATTACATATACTTAAAGTGAGCAGGAGCAAAAGTTCCCTAGCTCAACACTCAGGTACTCTATGCCTAATCACCGCCCATAGGAGATTCGAAATGCATACTTCTCACTCATGGCTGAAAAGAACCTGCACCAAACGCGCCATGATAGCCTGCGTGGCACTTAGCATGGTTGGAGGAAATACATACGCTACAGCAGCCGAGACAAATTCCCCCGATTTTACCGCTGCCGAAGTAAATTCAGAACCGACTTCTGCACAGGAAGCACAACTGGCTGATGACCTAGAAGTACTGTTTACGGAATATATTCCCCAAAAAGATGGTGTCTTCACCGTCAATGAACAAGCCGTAATAAGAGATGGTTACGCAGACAGCATGGGCGACTTTCATGCAGTGGCCCGAGCCTTCAACAGTCCCAACCCTGGACATCCTCAGGCAGGTTCAAAAACCCCAGTTATGGTACAAACTTACGATGCAAATTCATACGCAAAGTGCGTATTATGGAGTGCGCTAGGAATTCCAGCCACGGCTTTCACTAGCGGCACGTGGTCAGCCATCGTAACTGGTATTAAAGCCTTCAATTGGAAGCTGACCGCTTCCACCATCGTACGAGCTCTTGGCCCTGCATTCGTAAACGGTGCTGGAAAGGCCATCGGTGGTCCAGCGACGATCGCAGCCGCCTTGGCCGCTTCCGCAGGATTGTGTGCCTTTCAACAGTAATGGTTTCTAGAAAAAAGTATCTTGTTCGCCTGATTGGCACCAGCATTATTTTCTTTGCACTTGTTGCCGTTATCTTCGCTTTCTTTTTTTCAATGGGCCGAGGACACACGCTAAATTTTGATGACGCGATTCCTTGGCTTATCGGAACCCTAGTCTCTGGACTGCTGACTGTAATGTGGGTCAAAAGAAAAGCAAAGGACTTCCGAGAAAGAGAGAATCTCTGGGGACCATCGACGAAATAAAAGCACCTAATTTACCAGGATGGTAATGCTCAGATGTTGCGACGAGGGCCGAAACTTTTTAAAGTTTCGGCCCTCGTCGTCTGGGGTGTAGTCAAACGAGTCGAAGTTTAGATTTCAGGCCTCGACAGAGATTGCTAGTGGAATGTTTAATTGCTGCCGCGGACGTCGCGCAAGCGCGACGTCCTTGCCACGCTATTCCGGTACCACTACCAGCGTGCAAACTGGTGCAAGTATTTACAACGGAGACTTGGAACGCATTCAAATCGATGCCCACGGAACTGTAGGGACTGCAGGAGAATGTCACATTATTGTTGGATAGTTCTTCATATGTATATGAATGAATATAGTTTCATGTCCTAAAATCTACCCGCCTGAAGTCCCTCCCTATGAGGTTGTTTTGTTAGTCAAAGAATTTGTCCCGTAAGCGAGTTTCGTCGTGAGCGCCATAGGAATCTATATGGATGATTGTGTCAATCCGCCGGGCAAGCGCTTGTCGCCGCGATGCTGGCTCCCATAAATAGTAGCCCCGCGGAGATTCATTAGAAACCATCACAACGTGCGTGTACGCAGCAGCCTTGTTCGCGTAGCGAGCCGGAAGACTCATAGGCCACACATCGAGGATATTGAGTACAAGGCTTAATGGCATCGAGCCATCGAATTCGTCGAGAATCAGAGTCTTTTCCCCTGCATAAGAATCAAACGGATGGGAGTAGTCAGTGACTCGATAGAAATCGTCGCCACCTATATCCACCGCTAGTGATGTTTTCCCGGTGCCAGGCGGACCATACAGCCACAGAACCTCAATTTCTCGAGGTTCTGAGTTCTGTGCGCGCTCTCGGGCAGCAACGAGCCTTTCAACGAACGAAGTCATACGAGCAGCTTCTGGAACTTGAAGAAATATTTGGTCCGCGGAAAGCTCTTTTTCAAGGACTGCTTCACGAACTATCTCGACGTCTTTGCGACGCCCTTTTTCGTCATTGTGTCTAATTATGCCGTGTTCTAGCCTTGGCTCTCCAGTGACACGAGTTGTCTCTTTGGTGACGTACTCGATGGCCTGCTGTATGGGACCGCGGCGGGGTTCTAGATGCCCCGTGGGTAGTTTATTTTTAAGCGTGGAAAACCTGATCGGCGAGGTGTTGCCATCAATGAGTAGCTGCCAGGGGCGGTATCCGTCTTCTTCGCCTTCTTCTAGCTGCCCTAGATAGGAGTACTGTGCAAGAGCTTCTTCTATCTCCTTTCGGCTCATCTTCTCTGCTGATACTGTGGCCATCCATGACCGTGACTGCGTAGTCTTGCTACATTTTCTGCTACGCATTGCTTCACCTGAATATCCTTTCTGAGCTGGGGTGATACATGCTACAGAGGTGCCGGGTAACACTAACCCCGGCACTGGGCTGCCGCGACGGTCGCGCCTGCGACCGCCTTGCCCTGAAAAATCGCTTAAAACAAGGTGCGCGGCCCCGTCCCTGTGAGCACCGGGCCGCATCCCCCCCAATCACGGCGGCACTCACTTACCGCTCCCTCTGCTCCGGCCTCTCGGCCTCCCTCGGCTTCGCGCTCCTCCCGCTGGGAGGTCGCTCCGCGTCGGCCTTACCGGCCTCCGCGCGGTCACTCACGCTCGGCCTTGGATTGGGGGGACATACAACTAGGGAGCGAACACCTGCATTTCGACGAGATTCCCGCCCTCACCAGCGCAGACAAACCGACCACGGCCAACTTCCACCGGAGACGGTTCACCGTCCTCAGGTCTGCGTCCCAGTACCAGCTCAGCGTCTTCCGGGCGGGTGACATGTCCGCAAAGCTTCACACCGCAGAGGTCGCGAATCGCAGTTGGCAGCACGTCGGCGGTCATTCTCTGGGTTGCCAGGACAACAAACACCCCGGCTGACCTGCCACGTTGCACCAAATCTCTTACAAGTCGTGTACAATCGTCGGCAGACTTCTTATCGTCTTTTGACGACGACGCAGCAGAAAACACTAACTGACATTCGTCAACAACAGCGACGAGCAGCTTTTTCCCCTGAGGATCTCGCCAAAAATCCAACTCAGACGAAAGCCGCTTGTTCATTACTTTCTGCATGCTCTTCAAAACCGGTAAGAAGTCTTCTGCCTTCTCTCGCTTGCCGTCGAACGTCTTCACGGTCGCGCCCGCGCTGCTTAGCGCTCTCACCAGGTGCTGCAAAAGAATGGACTTCCCGTAACCGGGCATTGCACCGACGACAGCCCCTGACTGCTCCCTCAGATCAACGCCGGTCTCGCCGTCTTCGGACAGGCCTAGAATGACCCGGCCTTCCTCGTACCGAGGAACGCCCCGAACTGTCGAAGGCAAGTCCACCAGGTCAACGACTTGAACCTTCCCTCTCTTCACCAGCACTTTGACCGGAGTCTTTAGAAGGTTGCCCAACTCCGCCGACAGCCCCTCACGAGTCCACTTCGATGTATCCCCCGGGGCGATAGGAACCATGCCGTCTCGGCTTACTCGGTTTATCTTCATCTCAAACTTTTCCTCAACCTGTTTTCTCCTGGTCGACAACTCGCGCGCCGCGCGAGTGCGGAACCACCGCCGTCGGAAAAGCTTGACAAGAGCAAGCCAAACAATGCCGGCAACGACAACGGCCAGGGCTATCCGAATCGACCAGAAGATGACAGCCTGCTGTAACTCATCGACGTTCAACGGCAGCTGCATTCACAAGCTCCTCTAGAGCATCAGTCGCCTCGTCCATGCTGGTAAACCCGCAATTCTCCGGGCCTTCAGCCTCGATTACTTCCCGCATGAACGAAGCGCACTTCCAGGGCGAAGTCAGAGCACGAAAAGTCGATTCAACCTGCGACTTCCTGAACTCTTCCGAACCGCCGACGAACACTCCGTAGTCTCCAGCTGTGCTTTTGATGGCGTGGAGCATTTTTAGGCCTCCTTAACGTTAGTTGCTTGAACGAACTGGACGGCATTTCCGTCCTGAGGTGCAAAAGCGCCGGTCATCACGTTTTCGAAAGTCACGACGTCACCCTCACTGACCAGCGGTTTTACTTGAGACTACACGGTCACCGAACCATCGCGAGTCTCCCTGTCCACGACGGTCACATCGTTCCGCGTCGTCTTCTTCTCGCTTAACACATACTTGACGCCTATTTTCCATGCCTGACCAAGGAAAACCTGCGAGGTTTTCGACTCACCATCGCGAGTCACGACTTCTTGAGGCTCGCTGCTCACCTCAATCCCCTCAGAGAGTTGGCCGACGGGAAGAAGATAAGAAGGTATCTTCACGACAAAATCCTTTCTTTATTCAGAAAAGGCAAGTTAATTGACTCCGGTGCATGAACAAGGGCAGAGAGTTCAGAACTCTATAAAAGCACCGGTATTTGACTATTGTACAGAAAGAGCGTGACGTGTCACTCGTACAATATAGAAAAAGCAAATCGAAACGATTTATGCTGGATACGGATACATAAATAAGGAAACAGACATCACGGCTCTCGGAAAGTGCCGGTTATTCGCCTCTAGTACATACAGCGCGCGAAGTGTCAGACGTATAAGAACAAACTAGAAAAACCGAAAGATGAGCATTAGGTTCGTATACATGCGTAAGAACATAGATATCGACGAGGTTGAAAAATACCTTTCCGACCTACAAAATCGCGTCGAAGCGATTGAGAAGGAACTTCAGGAGCGTCTAAAGACCATCAATGAGATTCCCGGAGCGAAATTCGAATATGTCGATTTAGTGACAGCCATGAATACTTGGGAAGAGGAGGCCTTCTATAGTGCAGAGGATCAACTCAAAGCCTCAAACCCAGATCCGAATTGGGAACCGACAGACGACGAAGTGAAGAGAAAAATGAACTATCCGCCCCAAGACGAAATCCTCTTGAGTCGGATCACCACTGCCGTAAAAAAGCTGACCGAGGTACAAAAATATCTCGCAGCCTCACTCAACGACATCGGCTATTCCCAAGCAAAAGTCGCAAAGATCGCCCATACGTCCCAGGCGCGGGTTGGACGCTGGATTCGCAGCGTTGAAGGAGACCTGCCTCCGCGAGCTAAACGCCCGTGGTAGTCAAAACTGGGGGTATCTCGACCCCTCGAATGGTAAAAGCGTGTTTTTACACGCCGATAATGAATGTTATGTCGTCGCCCCTAGAACCAATGAGGTGTTTATTTCCTATCTGCAGATTGAAGTTTCCCACAGATTATTTTCCCCAGTCCTTGTCACTGACAAGAATCGCTAATGAATCTACTGTTAAGGCAGGCTTCGCTGTATTATGCGGATAAACTCAGCAACTACGTTAGCAGTTATGGCTGAAGAGAAAGTCTCGCTTGTGCGGATCGTAGATACGCGTATGGGGTCCATGAATATATGACATTCGCTTCTTCTTTATTTGGGTCCTCCCGGTAGGCAAGGCCAGGCGATTTTGTCGCCGTTAAGCTTTATTGCTTTTAGTTTTCCCCAGCTTGATCCAGAGATACTAAAGATCGGAGTCAGGAGGATTAGTGTAGTAATCGTCTCCGTCACCGCTTTCGGCGCCAAGTCAATTCCCATAGAGCGAGCTGTTACAAAGAAGATCAAAAGCATCCAAGCCAAAGAGGTTGTTCTTTCTAGGGAATAGGCATCCGGGTCATTAGTTACTTGGTACCCACGCTTGTTTACACTGCTCATCCATATGCTTCGATACCCGAAAATAAAAACATTAATTAGAGAAAATACGGCCAATGGCAGGAATTCTTCATTGTGACAACACAACACGGAAATCCATGCTGTAATGGTAGTTACAAGTACAAGAAAACAGATGGTGCGATTAATTCCCAAATACCACCGAACACTCCCTTTCAGTTGCGTGTTACTTTGGGCGCTTTCGACAGTTTCGTTATCGCCTTCCACCCCATTTCGTGCCTGTCGCCTCGACGAAAAACGATCCAGCGTTACGGCAGCAAGATGGAACGCTAGTAAAAATAATGCCCACTTTATACTGTTCTTTGAACGCCGAACGTCTGACGACAACGGATTTCACCTTTCTTTTTACGAGCTTGCTCACTGAGCAGTATAAGATGAGCACAGCCAAGTATCCTCGATCTACAAACGCTAGGCCGTAGGCTGAGTTGTATGAAGTTACTTCTTTTCTCTTACCTGCATCCTGATCTCGCCATGTATTTGACTGGAAGAATTCTCTATATAGATGACGCGGCGGTGGAAATGCGACAGGCTCCATTTGCCCAGGAGGAGTTAAAAGAGGTTAGTGAAGTGGCGGATACGCTGGTGTCTCTTACTATTTCAGAGACACCGCTGAGTGTTTTTCGCCATGAGCTTGAGCAAGCTGATTGCGTTTATGTTGCGAGTGGTGAAACATTCCGCTTGCTTCACGCGCTGAAATCTACCGGGGCAGATCAGCTTCTTGCTGACGCCGTGCGTAATGGAAAGTTGTATGCGGGAAGCTCTGCTGGGGCGATTGGGCCTGACCCCCGGACAGTGGACACGTCGGGGGTTAGCTATGCTGCTGTGGTCAGTATAGCCGAAGTCTTGGTTTCAAAGACATCAGGAGCCACAAGGTTGCACCAGGAGTGCCGCCGGCGCGTGTTATAGCGCATGCACCACCGGAAGACCTCTTGGCGACAGCTAATTGGGTTGTCAAAGACTTTCCGATCACGCAAGACTTCTCGCTTTAAGGTGGCGTTAAACGATTCTGCTAGGGCA
>NZ_JBEHFY010000038.1:0-8358 GCF_040225815.1 Corynebacterium sp. KPL2895 | reverse complement strand
GACTGAGTACGCCAACCAATGGCACCACACCCAGGAAGGCACTCAAACCGCCCGGTCTTAAAAACCAGCCCGGCCCATGGACAACCCGCACGGGGCCAGTGTGGCTATCCACAGAAATCCACCTTGTTTGCAGTGTTCGATAGCGTTTAGGCGGGCATGTCGGTCTTTGCGGTCATTGATACCGAAACCACCGGCTTTAACAAGCGCTACGACCGCATCATTGAACTTGCTGCCGTGCGCGCTGACGCATACTTCAATCCCGTCGACTCCTGGCACACATTGCTCAACCCTGACACCAAAGCCGTGTCCACTACTCGGGGGACACCCCGCCCACCTCGGCACTCAACCCTGCTGTGGGGGTTACTCGTAGCGAAGCGAGCTGAGCATCCCGGTTTCCATGTGATAGGCGTTATGGCAGTGAAATGCCCACTCACCGGGGTTGTCAGCGATCAGGTCGGCGATCATGGTTTCACCGTGGCGGAGAAGGACGGTGTCCTTGCGTAGTCCGCCGCTGCCGGGCAGCGCCCACGTGTGGCCGTGGATGTGCATGGGGTGGGGCATCATGGTCCTGTTGCGCATGACCATCCGCAGGCGCTGGCCCTCCTGCACGGTCGCGGAGGAGGATTGGCCGTCGGTGAGAATGCTCCATTCGTACGGCATCATCTGCCCGCCCAGGTCGATGCTGACTTCTCGGTCTGGTGTGTCCTCGGGTAGGAGTGCACGGTCTGCTGGCTTCAGGGAGGACAGAAGCAGTCCGGTGGACGACAACTCGGGGAAGTCGACATCGGGGTGGGGGGCTTGGCCGCCGGCGGTGCGGATGACGGCGAAGGCGCGGTCGTCCTTACCCACCGCCAAAGCCGTGAGCGGGAAGATGCCGTCGCCGAGGATGACCTCGACGTCGACACGCTCGCCCATCGACAGGTAGATCGATTCGGTCTCCCTGGGCTGGACGGGGAAGCCGTCGGTGTGGGTGACGGTCATGCGGTGACCACCGAGGGCCACCTTGAAGATGGTGTCACCGCCGGAGTTGATAAACCGCAGGCGGGCCTTGTCGCCCGGGCGAGCCTCGAAGGTCCGGTGAGCACGGGGGATACGTCCGTTGATGAGGTAGTGCGGATAAATCACATCGCCGGCATCCCCGCCCAGTACCCGGTCCGGGGTGCCGTGCATCATCTGGCCGTGACCTCCCATTCCCTTCTTCCCGTTATGGTCGCCTGAACCCATTCCGGTGAGCTTGTCGAGCTCATCGTCGGGAGTGCCCTGAATGCCATCGACCCAGTCGTCGAGCACGATGGTCCACTCGACGTCCTGGTCCTCAGCGTCTTGCGGGTCACGGACGATCAGTGGGGCGTGGAGGCCGCGATCAAGCTGCAGGCCGGAGTGGGAATGGTAGAAGTAGGTGCCACTGTGGGGGACTTCAAAAACATAGGAGAAAGACTCGCCAGGTTCAATGGGGTCCTGGGTCATGCCGGGCACACCGTCGGCTGCGTTGTGGAGTGCGATACCATGCCAGTGGATGGAGGTGCTCTCAGGCAGTTCATTGGTGATATCGACCTGGAGGACGTCGCCGGCGGTGGCCTCAATGGCCGCATCCCCGGTGTCAGAGACGTATCCCCACGTCTTGGCTTCGATGCCGCCGATATCCAGAGAGAGGGGCCGGGCGGTCAGTGTCCGGCGCACCGTCGGCTCACCGAGCGCAGTGGGGGTGGGAGTGGGGCGAAGAGAGGAACCTGGTGCCGAGGCAGCGGGTCCAGGGTCGCTGGTGCAGGCGGCCACGGCCCCGGTGCCGGCGAGGACGAGCCCGCCGAGCAGAAACTGTCGTCGGGAAAATCCGTTCATCATGATTTAACCTTCCTTGGTGTTAGATTTCAGTGACACGGGAGACAGGCGCAGGTGAGGACCCTGCTGAGCCATCACGTCAGGTGCAGGTCTGTGACACAGGTGGCACCATCGTCGGCGGTGGAAAACTCCGCGGTGCCGGTACGCCCCTGGTAGCTGACCTCAATCAGGCCGGTGGCATCATCGGGAAGCCAGAAGCCAATAAACCCGTTGTCGAAGGTGGTTGTCGCCTCGTCCACCAGCACCTCACCGGTCGCCTCATCGGTGATCGTGACCTGGATATCCTCATTGTCGAGTTCCCCCAGGCAGGTCGTGAGGCTGTGGTAGAAGCAGTCGTGGGTGGAGGTGAGATAGGGCGCGATCGAGACATACGTCTGATTGTCGGGAAGATCGACCACGACTTCCTGGTCATCGCTCGAGAGCAGCAGTTCATCGGCACGCACTGAAGCGATCAGATCCGTGGGACGCTCAGTGACCTTCTGCCGGTCGAGGTGATCAATGATCTCCACCGCGTCCATGTCGACCAGGCCATGGGCAGTCAGGAATGTGTCCTGGGACACCGTCCCATCGGCGGTGGGTTCCGGGTCGGCGGCCGAACACCCCGTGAGGGCGAGGGCAAGGGCGGCGGTTGCGATCGCTGCTCGTTTCACGTCAATCTCCTTGGATCGTGGTAAGGCCATAAGAAGACACCGCCTCAAGGTCGATGCCATACCTTTATCTAGCACGGGTGCCTGACGGACTAGAATTCAAAACCCTGCTCGCAGCCTTATAACAGGGCGAAAAAGGGGGTGAATTCGGTGGGCTGGGTCACCACCGGAACACCACCCCACAGCCGTGGGCGATGTCCTTCTACCCGCCCTGGGTATGCGGTGCAGGCAGTGAAATCCCTGGTGGCGCCTGCTGAACCGACCAGGGGAGGCGATGCCGCCGGCCCGGGGTGGGGCACAGGGGTGACGGCGGTCGAAGGGTGATGTTTGAAGATTTGATGAAGATTTTCCCGCCGGGTACTGAGCGAGTGGTATTCCCCCCTAGCCGGAGCGATACTGGGGTCTATGGCTGACCGCACACCGACCACCGCCACGCCCCCGGGGCGGGTGCTGGTCGTCGATGATGAACAACCCCTGGCTCAGATGGTGGCTTCCTACCTCATCCGGGCCGGCTTCGATACCCTCCAGGCGCACACCGGTACCCAGGCCGTGGACGAGGCCCGTCGCTTTTCCCCCGATGTCGTGGTGCTGGATCTGGGGCTGCCCGAACTCGACGGCCTAGAGGTGTGCCGACGGATCCGCACCTTCTCGGACTGCTACATCCTCATGCTCACCGCACGGGGCAGCGAGGACGACAAGATCAGCGGTTTGACCCTAGGGGCGGATGACTACATCACCAAACCTTTTAGCATCCGGGAACTGGTGACCCGGGTGCATGCGGTGCTGCGCCGCCCGCGCACCAGCACCACCCCACCGCAGGTGACCACCCCCTTGATCGTTGGTGACCTCATTCTTGACCCCGTCGCCCATGAGGTGCGGGTGGGGAAGACGACCGTGGAGCTCACTCGTACGGAGTTCGAGCTGCTGGTTGCCCTGGCCCTGCGCCCCGGCCAGGTGCTGACCCGCCACGACCTGGTCACCGAGGTCTGGGACACCACCTGGGTCGGTGATGAACGCATCGTCGATGTCCACATCGGCAACTTGCGTCGCAAGCTTGGCACCGACACCCAGGGCCGGGGGTTTATCGACACCGTGCGTGGCGTGGGCTACCGGGTGGGGCAGCCATGAATCACGGACCCGGCCTGACCTTCCGCTTCCTGGCCGCCCAGGTGTTGGTCGTGGTGATTAGCCTGCTGGTGGCCGCGGCCGTGGCCACGATGGTGGGCCCGTCCCTGTTCCATGATCATATGTTGATGACCGGCCGGGAGGACCCCTCGCTGGAGCTGTTCCATGCCGAGCAGGCCTACCGGGGCGCTAACCTGATCACCCTGGTCGTCGCCCTGCCCACCGCCTTGATCAGCGCCCTGCTGGCCAGCCTGTGGTTATCGCGTCGTTTGCGCACCCCCCTGCAGGATCTCACCCGCGCCGCTACCAGCCTGACGGCCGGCAACTCCCGTATCCGCGTGCCTGCCGGAGAAGCAGGCCCCGAGGTCACCACCCTGGCGCATGCCTTCAACACCATGGCCGACCGGCTGGAACACACCGAACAGGTCCGTCGCCAGATGCTCTCTGATCTGGCCCACGAAATGGGCACCCCCTTATCGGTGCTCACGGTCTACCTCGATGGTCTCCAGGACGGGGTCGTGGACTGGAATAATGCCACCCACACGATCATGGCTGACCAACTCACCCGCCTGACCCGGTTGATGGAAGACATCGACGATGTCTCCCGGGCCCAGGAACACCGGATCGATTTGGACCTGGCGGAGGAAGGGCTCGGGGATCTGCTCCATACCGCCGCTGCTGCCGCGGGGGAAGCTTATGCTGACAAAGGCGTCGATTTACAGGTCGAGACCATTACGGACACCACCCGGGTGCTCGTGGACCGGCAACGCTTCGGCCAGGTGATGAGCAATCTCCTGTCGAACGCGCTACGGCACACCCCGGCCGGCGGGCAGGTCCGGATCAGCGTCCACCGACAGGGGGCGTCCACCGCGCTCATCCACGTCGCCGATGACGGCGAGGGCATCCCACCTGACCAGATCGGACACATCTTCGAACGCTTCTACCGGGGGGATGCCGCCCGCAGCCGGGACAACGGCGGGGCCGGTATCGGTCTGACCATCTCCAAGGCATTGATCGAGGCCCATGGCGGCACTCTCACCGCCACCTCCCCGGGACCCAGTCGCGGAGCGGTGTTTGCCCTCCGCCTCCCGCTGTCCCCTCCCAACAGTGAGGAGGCTGCTCGGTGACCACACCCTGGCCCGCGTGAGGGCCGTGCCCTTCACCCCTTGAAAGTATACCCCCGGGGGGTATACGCTAGGGAATATACCCTAGGGGGTATGCGCTAGAGAGCGGCATCGCCGCACCCCACCGAACTGAAGGAGCTTTCCCATGATCACCTCCCCGCCCCGCCTCTTGCCGATGGCCTCCCACGGCTGCAGCTGTTGCGGACCTGCCTCACGTGCCGACACCGCCTCCATCCCTGCCGCCAGCGACTCGTCAGCAGGAGGGTCCTCCCCTAGCTACCAGGTCACCGGCCTGACCTGCGGGCACTGCGCGAAAAGCGTGACCCAGGCCCTTCAGGCCCTCCCCCAGGTCGACGACGTCCAGATTGATCTCGCTGCTGGTGGTGTTTCCACCGTCACGGTCACCGGTGTCGTACCTCCGGTGATGGTTCGCCGGGCCATCGAGGAGGTCGGCTACACCGTCTTATCCTGATCAGTTTTACTCATCATCTCGACCCCGACCGGGTTGAGCGAAAGGAACGTCATGAGCACTCCCCACCATTCGGGTGATCACCATGGTGATCACCCCGCTCCGGAAACAGACCACACCCACCACCCGGATCATGCCAGCCACGAACACCACGCAGATGCCGACACCCACGGCCAGGCGATGCCCCACGATCACCCGCACTCCGCCCTGGACGAAGACCACCACGTTCATAGTCACGGCGAACACGCCGGACACAGCACCGCAATGTTTCGGGACCGCTTCTGGTGGTCGCTGATTCTGTCCATTCCCGTCGTTATTTTCAGCCCCATGGTCGCCCAGCTGCTCGGCTACCACCTCCCGGCATTCCCCGGATCCACCTGGATCCCCCCGGTGCTAGGCACGATCATCTTCGGCTACGGCGGAACGCCTTTCCTCAAGGGCGGATGGAAAGAACTGAAATCCCGCCAACCCGGGATGATGCTCCTGATCGCCATGGCCATCACCGTGGCGTTTGTCGCCTCCTGGGTCACCACTCTGGGGCTGGGCGGTTTTGAGCTGGACTTCTGGTGGGAGCTGGCCCTGCTGGTGACCATCATGCTGCTGGGCCACTGGTTGGAGATGTCCGCTCTCGGGGCCGCGTCCTCCGCGCTTGACGCGCTGGCTGCCCTGCTGCCGGATGAGGCCGAGAAAGTCATCGACGGGACCACCCGCACCGTGGCCATCTCCGACCTGGTCGTCGACGACGTCGTGCTGGTGAGGGCCGGTGCCCGGGTGCCGGCCGACGGAACCATCCTCGACGGAGCCGCCGAATTCGATGAGGCGATGATCACCGGCGAATCCCGTCCCGTCTTCCGCGACACCGGTGACAAGGCGGTCGCCGGTACTGTGGCCACCGACAACACCGTCCGCATCCGGGTGGAGGCTACCGGCGGGGACACCGCCCTGGCTGGGATCCAACGCATGGTTGCCGACGCCCAGGAGTCCTCCTCCCGGGCCCAGGCCCTGGCGGATCGGGCGGCGGCGTTGTTGTTCTGGTTCGCGCTGATCTCCGCTCTGATCACCGCGGTGGTGTGGACCATCATCGGCAGCCCGGACGATGTCGTGGTGCGCACGGTCACGGTGCTGGTCATCGCCTGCCCGCATGCCCTGGGCCTGGCGATTCCGCTGGTCATTGCGATCTCCAGCGAGCGGGCCGCGAAATCCGGGGTGCTCATCAAGGACCGGATGGCGCTCGAGCGGATGCGCACCATCGACGTGGTGCTCTTCGACAAAACCGGCACCCTGACCGAGGGTGCGCACGCGGTCACCGGTGTCGCGGCAGCTGTCGGCGTCACCGAGGGCGAGCTACTGGCCCTCGCCGCCGCTGCGGAGGCCGACAGCGAGCACCCCGTGGCCCGCGCCATCGTGGCGGCCGCGGCCGCCCATCCCGAGGCCTCCCGTCGGCAAATCCGTGCAACTGGTTTCAGCGCCGCCTCCGGCCGGGGAGTCCGGGCCACTGTCGATGGCGCTGAGATCCTCGTGGGCGGGCCGAACATGCTGCGCGAGTTCAACCTCACCACCCCGGCCGAGCTCACCGACACCACCAGTGCCTGGACCGGGCGTGGGGCCGGTGTGCTCCATATTGTCCGCGACGATCAGATCATCGGTGCGGTGGCCGTCGAGGACAAGATCCGCCCCGAATCCCGCGCCGCTGTGAAAGCCCTGCAGGAACGCGGGGTGAAGGTCGCGATGATCACCGGCGACGCGCAACAGGTGGCCCAGGCGGTTGGTCAGGACCTAGGCATTGATGAGGTCTTCGCCGAGGTCCTGCCCCAGGACAAAGACACCAAGGTCACGCAGCTGCAGGACCGGGGTGTGAGCGTGGCCATGGTCGGTGACGGTGTCAATGACGCCCCCGCTCTGACCCGCGCGGACGTCGGTATCGCCATTGGTGCCGGCACGGATGTGGCCATGGAATCTGCCGGGGTGGTCCTAGCCAGTGATGACCCGCGGGCAGTGCTGTCGATGATTGAGCTGTCCCAGGCCAGCTATCGCAAGATGATCCAGAACCTGATCTGGGCCTCTGGCTACAACATCCTCGCCGTGCCGTTGGCCGCCGGAGTGCTCGCCTCGATCGGGTTCGTGCTGTCCCCGGCCGTGGGCGCGATCTTGATGTCTGCCTCGACCATCGTGGTGGCCCTGAACGCCCAGCTGTTGCACCGCATTGATCTGGATCCGGCTCACCTGGCTCCGACCGACGGGAAGGAGGAACACAGTGGGTCGATATCCCCCGTAACCGTTACTGACTGACCTTGTCTCTCGACCCCTAACTCACACCACCTTTGAAAGGAACGCTCATGAAACGCAGCATTACCCTCGCCGCCTTGGTACTGACCTCCACCCTGGCGCTGACCGCCTGCAGCGACGCCACCGACAACTCCGACGATGCCGACACCACCAGCACCACGACGGCAACCGCAGAGACCAACGAGACCCACCAGGAAGACACCACCACTGCCGACGAAGAGCACGGCGGGCACGACCACCCTGCCGACGGCGGGGCACCGCCGGCAGGCATTGAAGAGGCCGAGGATCCCACGTACCCGGTGGGCACCGAGGTCATCCTCACCGCTGACCACATGCCCGGCATGGACGGGGCCACAGCCACCATTTCCGGGGCGTTTGACACCACGACCTATTCGGTCAGCTACACCCCCACCGAGGGTGGGGCCCCGGTTACCGACCACCGCTGGGTCGTCCATGAGGAGCTCGTCGATCCGGGTCAGGCCCCCCTGCCCGACGGGGCGAGCGTTGTCCTGGATGCCGAGCACATGTCCGGCATGAAGGGTGCTGAGGCCACCATCGATTACTCCACCGAGGAGACGGTCTACATGGTTGATCTCACCGTCGACGGGATGACGATGACCAACCACAAGTGGGTCACCGAGAGCGAGATCCAACCCGCCGAATAGTCCACCCACCCTGAACCGCGAGACCAGACAAGGCACCCGCTCCAGAGTCGGTCATCAATCGCTGCCGACCATGCCGAAGCAAACCAGCCACACACGGAACCTGCACGCCCACAGGGCCCACGCTGAGGTAGGCCTTCTGTGTCACTGCTTCTCTTAGTCAGGGAAATATGCCCTGGAATGACCCTGGTGACAGGCTGTCTCTT
>NZ_JBEHFY010000037.1:0-9938 GCF_040225815.1 Corynebacterium sp. KPL2895 | reverse complement strand
TGCCTACATCATCGCCCACGCTGCAAAGAACCTTCCAGAATCCCTTCGCAGTGTCGACCGCGTCGAAGAAGCCTTCCGCCAGTTGAAAGTCCTCAACGGCATCGACGAAGACTTGGCACGCTCCTACACCAGGCTCATCAACCAGATTCGAAGCGCACTTGTTGGTTGCTACCCGCAATTCGAGCAGGCGGACCTGACCCCCATTTGGTGGACACCTGATATCCAGCCCAGTCGGGCTGGGAAGAAAGGTAATCTACCACCATGTCCAGGTACTGAGAACAGTTCAAACGCGATGCCGTGGCCCTCTATGAAAACAACGAGGGCCTCTCGCTGAACGCAGCATCAGCCGAGCTCGGTATCAACCGTGCCTCGCTGCATTCATGGGCCACCAAGTACTACACCGGCAAACGCGCCCGCATAAAAGCCATGCACGATCAAGCCCAAGCAGCGAATGAATCGTGAGACGCACCCGCCAGCTGGAGAAAGAAAACGCACAACTGCGCGAAGAACGCGACATCCTGCGCAAGGCCGCCACATATTTTGCTTCAAGCAGACTCACTGGAATTCTGCTTCCAGTGTGTCTATGACCACCGAACCGAATACTCGTCTCACACGGATGTGCCACGTGTTAAGACTCAATCGTTCCTCGTTTTATAAGTGGGTCCACACCCGTGAAAATCGCAGGATACAATGATGTATTCTGACGGTCTTATTGGTGCAAAAATCAAGGCCACTTTTGATGATGAGCATGGTCTTTATGGTGCTAAACGCATCGCTGCAAGCCTCAACAGTGATACGGATTTCGGCCCGATAAATCACAAGAAAGTCGCACGCATCATGAAATCCATGGGGTTGCGGCCGATACGCCCCGGCGATCCCCGTAGGTGACCTGCCGGTTAGCTGCGCGAATCAGGTGCACGATACAGGTGTGCACCATAGAGTTCGGCCACATGTTGCCTCGACTGCTTCTGGTAGGCCTTTCAGCCCGTCACAGCAGAC
Source organism: Corynebacterium sp. KPL2895 (assembly GCF_040225815.1). NCBI lineage: Bacteria > Bacillati > Actinomycetota > Actinomycetes > Mycobacteriales > Corynebacteriaceae > Corynebacterium > Corynebacterium sp. KPL2895. Next base: position 8,939 of record NZ_JBEHFY010000037.1, on the reverse strand, counting down.
AATAAAGACGTCTTTGACCCCACGGTTAGAAAGATTGGCACATACCTGCGCCCAAAAGGAAGCACCTTCTTCTTTGGCAATCCACAATCCCAGGATGTGTTTGATGCCGTCGAGGTCCACCCCGATTGCCATGTACGCGGACTTGTTGACTACCCGGCCGCCATCGCGGACTTTAATGCGCAACGCATCCAGGAATATCACGGGGTAGAACTCGTCTAACTGGCGGTTTTGCCACACCATGACCTCATCGCCGACGGCATCAGTTACTGCAGAGATTGTTTCATGGGAGATATCTACCCGCATCGCAGTTGCCATATGATGCTGGATATCCCTAATGGTCATGCCGCCGGCATATAAGCTGACAATCATATCGTCAACATCTGTTAGCCGCCTGGAGCCTTTGAGGGGCCATGGTTGGGATAAACGTCCCGGCCCGGTCTCGTGGAACATCAATGTTTACTGGCCCGTAATTAGAATCCACGGTTTTCGGGTAGGTGCCGTTGCGGTGATTGTCTGTTCCAGCAGTAGCTTTAGCTGCTCTATCGCCGGGCTCATAGCCTAGGTGGGTATCCATTTCAGCATTCAAGCCTCTGGTGATTGAGGCTTGTAGCATGCCCCGAACTAGGTCGTTGGCATCCGTGGTGGACGTGCCTAGCTCATCAATCAGTTTCGCGATTTCAGGGTTAGCAAGCAGCTTCTTTTCAATCGCATCAATCTTGGCCTTATCAGCTTAGATCTCGTCTCGCCATAGTAGTCATTCTGGTTCATCTCCTTATGCGGGTTGGGTTCCCACACACAAACCATCAGACACTCTCCATCGACGCCCTCTCAGCACCCCAGTTCAATCAAAGACTGGACTCTCACCAAGAAACCAGTAGGATAACCACAGCATGCACAAAAGTGCACCCCTTAAACATCCCCGACCCAAGGCGAATCGAATGAAAAACATAAAAACCAAAATCACCGCCGGACTCATCGCCCTCACCACAAGCCTCACCATGGCCCAAACCGCCAACGCAGACCAAGGCAAAGAAATGGTCACCTTCGGCGACTCCTTCACCGCCAACGGCGGCGCACCAGGCGAACGAGCAGCAACCTCCCCGCACAAACGCCCCTTCCACCCCTGCTTCAACGACAAACACAACTGGGCACACCAAACCGCCAACAACCTCGACCACAACCTCGCCGACTACTCCTGCAACGGAACCAGCGTCTGGATCAACCAGTACGTCGACGACGCCATCGAACAAGGCAACATCGGCCATGACACCAAAGAAGTAGTATTCATGTACGGCGGCCTCCAACAAGGAACCTACTTCGACGCCCTAGCCAACGCCACTCTCCCCGACGTTCCCAAAGCCTCCACCTACCGCGGACTACTAAACTTCCAATTCAACAAAATCCGCAAAGCCGCACCCAACGCCCGCATCTCCATGGTCAACTACGTCCCAATGACCGTCAACGACACCCTCTGCGTAGTCAACCACGACCAACTACAACTGCCAATAACCATCCCAGGCGCCACCATCGCAGAAGACGAATTCAATCGCGAAATCGGACGCGCAGCACACGACCTCGGCGTCAACTACATCAATCTCCACGACCAAGCCAAAACCCACGACCCCTGCCAGCCAGACACCAACCACCGATGGGCCACACTCGTCCAAACCCCAACCGCCCCATCCGTCATGCCACTACACCCAACAGACGTAGGACACGACGGAATGACCCAAATCATCACCCGAGAACTCCAAAACCACTAACCACCAACCAAAGCACGAACCCGCCGCCCGAGAGCACCATGAACTAGTCCCCAAAAGTTGGGCTGGTTTAATTCAAGAAGGTTAGGGGTTCAAGGGCCTGATTCCGATATTGCATCGGGGTCAGGCCCTTGAGTCATTGTTGGTTGCGTTCGGTGTTGTACCGCTGGATGTAATCTTCGATTACCTGGGTGAACTCCTCGACAGTGTTGAAGACTTCTCCGTGGTACATCTCGGTTCTCAGGTGACCGAAGAAGTTCTTCATTACTGCGTTGTCGTAGCAGTTGGCCTTACGCGATATCGACTGAACGCCGCCGTTCTCGTGGATCAAAGTGCGCCGGGTTGAATGCTGGTATTGGAAGCCTTCATCGGTAATTTTTAGGTAGGCAATTTCAGCATGCAACTGGTCGCTTTCGCGACGCAGTTTGTCTTCTTCAGTAAGCGCCTTCGGCTTGGTACCTCGGCCCTGTTCGAAACGCTTGACTACATGCTCGCGCTGAGTTTCACTCAGCGAACTTCGTAGCCCCAATAAAAACTGCTCCCCACCAGTTGGTAGTGATTTCTCAGTCCAACTACTGGGGAGCGGTTCGAACGGCGCGGGGCCAGTTCGTTAGTGAGCCTTACCAGGCATTCATAACGTTGAGAACGCGCGGTTTGGAAGCATTGAGCTGGTAGTCCCATTGGTACCAGTTATGCAAGCCCTGGGCCGGGTAGCTCACCGTTGGGTTCAGACCCTGCAACCGGGCAACACCTTCCCAAGCGCGGGTGGTCAGCTGAGAACCAACCTCCAGTGCGACACCCGGTGCTTGGAACTGCGGCGGAAGGGTTTCCCTATCCAATTGGCCTGGGATACCGGATGCAGCTGAAATATAAACATCGGTACCACCCTCACGCAGTTGCGGAATCAGCAAGAGCGGGTCATTCTGGAAACGCTTTGGGTTAAATAGCGAACCGTACATGGCGTTGACATTGAATCCACCGGCATCCAACATGGCCAAACGAAGAGCAGTCTGAGCACCTGGAACCGTCATAGTCAAATAACCAGAAAAGGATAGTACCTGCTTAAACTGGTCAGTGTGCTTAGCAGCCAATGTCATGGCGGAACCGGCACCCATGGAGAGGCCAGCGATCGCATTGTTATTGCGGGCCACGCCAAAGTGCTGCTCGAGGTAGGCAGGAAGCTCCTGGGTAAGGAAGGTCTCCCACTTGTAGTTGACCGGATCTCTCGGATCATATTTGCCAGGTGCTTGCCAGTTGGCATAGAAAGAAGACTCGCCACCTGCCGGCATCACTAGAGTGATATTGCTGTCCGCGTAAGTCTGCGCGGCGTTAACCTCGCTGTGAGGGCTAACCCAGCCGCTGGTTGCGTAAGTAGCACGCAGGCCATCCAATAGGTAGAAACCAGCGTTACCGCCATTCTTTGCGGGCTGAATCTGGACGGGGATGTTACGGTCCATGGACGGAGACCAAACATCACAGCGCTGAACCCAAAACATGGCTGGGTCCCATTCACAGGTGCCGGTATTATCCGGACGCAGCCAATCACGATGTGCCGCGTGTGCCTGCTGCGTGCCGCCGGCAACGACGGCGAGGCCAAGCGCTACGACCACTGCCATGATGACCGATAGGACACGTCCTCTCAGAGATGCAGTCATCTTTCTCCTCCACAAAGTACTCAATAATTGTTCTTTGGCTTTATCGATGGGAACCTGTGAATCGTTAACACCCCTCGGCGAAAGCCTCACTGAGAGGCAGTGTAGTGCACTCACAGGCTTTTTACCTCATTTTCAACCATTAATAGAGGTAATCCCCCGGATTGGAGGAGAAGGTTAGGGTCCTGCCCTCTGTCAGGGAAAATTTAATATTTTCTAAGAATCGGCCCCAAGTTAGCGGTTCCCTGTAGGAGGCAAAGAGCCTCTGGAAATCGGCATCATCAAGCGCAGTGCGTGCTTGCCACGCGGAATCTTTCTGCCCCAGCAATAAGGAGTCAATATCCACTGCAGAATCGGCAATCTGCCACGCCGCGCCAAGGCTTTTATCGTGGCCAATGCGCCCGCCTTCGATGCGGGGCTGGCGCGCTGCCAAGGGATTGCTGAGCCCAATTTCATCGAGCACGCGCACCTCAAGTGGCGCATTCATGGAGGTAAGACCGAGATTAGGAAAATACACAGTGGGAGGATCGGAGCGCTCCGGATCCGCGGGCACCGTCGTCCACGATGTCTGACCCCCATCCTTGATATAGAGGAAGGTCATGGCATCGCCGGCCGTCAAGTCCTGCACCGCTTTTTCATAGTTATTCATCACGTCCATACCCAGAAAATCCTCGGCACGGCGTGGCGGTTCCTGCCGGTTGGTGACAGCGGTCCAATAGTCCCGCTCATCCACAACACTAAGCTGGCCCGCGTACGCTGCCCGGTCTACCGGGTGACCGTGCAAGACAATAACGAAGGCCCACACCGCACAGAATACGGCAGCCCACCAGGTTCGTAGATTAACTACAAATATGGGCAATAGCGCGGCGAAAAGCGGAAGTAGCAACATGCGCCCATGCATAAAATCGCCACCCACGTGCACAACATATGCTGCCTGCAATAGTGCGGCGCCCAGGAAGATATAAACCACAGTCTGCATCGAGCGCAGCGCCGACGGTCGAAAATCGGTTTTCCACAGCGCCGCCACTGTCAGCACAATGAGCGGGAGGTACAGCGCGTAGGGCGCCATAAAGTCGCCCAAGTACGCAAACCCTTGGCCCCACGCGGAACCAGCCGCGGATTTCGCAACGGCGGTATGAGGCGTAAGCAGCCCGTAGTAGCCCATGCGGAATACTTGATAACCCAGCGGCAGGGGCAAGGCGGCAGCGATAACCTTCCACGAACGCGTGCTCACTATGAGTACAACGCCAACCAGGCCGCCATACAGGGCAAGCTCAGGGCGAATGAGCCATGAGAGCCCCGCCCAGAATGCCAGCCCATACACAATAGGCTTGGGCGGCAACTCCTGCCGTGGTCGCGCCCATTTAATCAGCATCCACCACAAGACGGCCAAGTAGAAAAGGCACAGGCTCCATTCCAAGCCGGAGGTAAAAAAGTCCCGTGCCGGTGGCAGGGCCAGATACACCAAGGCTCCAGCGGGAAGAACAAGTCCCTTGTGCATGCTTGCCGATGCCCACGTCCCCACCACCATCGCCGCGACCGCTAGGAGAAGCCCGAGGTAGATGGCGATCGTTTCGAGTTCAGCACCGCTTACCCACCGCGCCACTAAGATGAGGTATTGCCACAGCGTGGAGGTATTGGCCTCAACGCGCTCACCCACATTGAACACAGGACCGTTGCCGGCTTCTAGGTTGCGGACGGTACGCAGGACGATGAGGCCGTCATCAGACATCCAGCGGCGGGCAAAGCCACCCCACAAAGAAAAAACACCGATAACAAGAACCGAGGCGGGTGCGCTCCACAGCGCAATGTTCTTGTTACCGGTGTTAACCACGTGGGGTGAGTATATCAGGCCTCTCAAGATCTTCTAGTTGAACGCAACTATATAACCGCTGCTTAGACCAATGGCATGATGTAGACGGCCATGGCGATGCAGGCCAGCCAAGCGATGGCGAGGAACTGCAAGGTGCGATCCCCCAACGCGATTTCTTCCGGCGCCCCGCCCTGGCCACGGTCCACGTCGGCGGCATAGCGCAGGATGGCGATGGTAAATGGCACCATGGAAATCTGGTACCACACGCCACCAGAGGTTGCGGCATTAGCCAGCTCAAAGCCCCACAGGGAGTAGAAGACCACCACGGCGGTAGCCGCTAGCGTCCAGACAAAGCGCAGGTAGGTTGGCGTATAGCCCTGCAAGGATTTGCGGATCTTCGCGCCGGTCTTTTCCACCAGCAGGATTTCGGCATAGCGCTTACCGGAGGCCATAAAGAGCGAACCAAAGGCAGCGACCAGCAAGAACCACTGCGAAAGCTCAATATCGGCGGCCACGCCACCGGCCATGGTGCGCAACATGAATCCGGAGGACACCAGCGCAATATCGATGACCGGAATATGCTTCCAGCCAAAGCAATAGCCCAGCTGCAGGGCGATATAAACCGCCATAACGATGGCTAGCTCTAGTCCCGCGGTGGCCAAGAAGGACAGCCCAATGGACAGGCCAACGAGTACCACGGCCATGACATAGGCCACCTTGATGGGCAGCACGCCCGAGGCAATCGGGCGGAAACGCTTGGTCGGGTGCTCTTGGTCTTCACGCCAATCCTTGGCGTCATTGATCAGGTAGATGGAAGAAGCGCCGAGGCAAAAGACGATGAAGGCCAAGAGGACATCGACAAGCACGCGCCCGTGAAAGAGCGACTCCGCACCGGCCGCGGCGGGCGCGGCCAGTACGAGGATGTTTTTTACCCATTGCTTCGGGCGCAGGGCCTTGACCATGCCATCGGCCAAATTCTTCGGCGGCTTGCGCTTACGGCCGGTATCGACGCCGGACGTATGCGGTTCCGAATGGAGAAAGTGCTGGTTACCGTCCTCACTCATGCGTCTTTCCCTTCGTCATTGCCCGCGCGGTAGCAGCGCCAATGGCTGCGCCCGCGACGGTATCAGTTGGATAGTGCACCCCGAGCACCATACGCGATGCCATCATCACCGGCACTCCCACAAGCGGTGCCTTGGAACCCGTCAGGCGGGAAAGGCCCACCAAGAAGGCGGTGGTGGAGGTGGCATGCGAGGACGGGAAGGATAGGCGCGAGGGGGTCTTGACCCCAACGCGGACGTAGGAATAATCGGGTCGCTTGCGCCGCACGATGCGCTTGAGCACCACGCTTGCCGCATGCGCGGTAAACGCCGCGGCACCGATCCGAATCCACTCTTCACGGCGCTGCTTGTCCACGCCGGCCCCTAGGGCCGCGCTGCCCATCCAGCCCAGGGCGTGCTCGCCCAAGTGGCTTAAACCGCGGGCAGTCGGCAGTACTCCCGGCAGGTCAAAGGCGGCGTTCTGGATGGACTCTAGGACGCGGGATTCTGCGATAGAAAGCTTATTGGGCATCAAAAACCTTCTTCCAGGAAGACCGCGCGGTCAATTCCGGCAACGCGGCGCGGTAGTGCGCCCGCAGGTCATCGAAGTTTTCTTCAATTTCCTTCAACAGGCTGCGGGTTTCGGTGATGAGCTCCTTGGCCAAATCGCGGTCGCGCTTGCGGAAGGCCACACCCGTACCGCCGGCCGTGGATACGGTGGCGGAATCCAGGCGGGACAGGGTGAACCAGCGCGCCTCTTCTGGGGTGAGGTTCAGCTGCGGTGCCGCGTGGTGCGCCGGATCTTCCTTGCTCAGCAGGTGCTTAAGGCCCTTTGCTGCCCACGGCAGCTTCTTCACCTTGGCCAAGCGCCCGCCCACATTGCGGGTGGGAACGCCCGGCGCGCCGGTCGGCGCCGGCAGCTGGTCTGCGGATTCGATGATGACCGCATCTGAGTAGTTCTTGCGGATCTCCGCAATGCGCGGCAACGAGGTATCCAAGATATCGAAGAGGTGGTCCGGCCCCGCCAGGAAGTCCTTCATGGCCTCGATTTGGATGGCCATGGTGGAGTATTCCATGCACATGGTGTGCTTGAGCGTGGACTTAAAGATGGACTTAGTAATGCCGGATACCGCGCCATCGTGGTACAGCGAAGCCACGATCAAGCGGTTGCGCAGGTGGAAATAGGCCTGCCAGTCAATGGCATCGTCCTTATCCGCCCAGGCCATGTGCCAGATGGCCGCGCCCGGCCAGGTCACCGTGGGGAAGCCATTGCGGGCGGCGCGCAAGGAGTACTCGGTATCGTCCCACTTGATAAATAGCGGCAGTGGCTGGCCGTTGGTCTCTGCTACCACGCGCGGGAAGAGGCACATCCACCAGCCGTTATATTCCACGTCCACGCGGCGGTGCAGGTCGCGGGAATCGTACTTCTTTGGATCCAGGCGGGTTTCTGGCGTGCCAATGGCGCGCAGTGGGTACTTGGCAAAGTCGTGGTCGTACACGGCGTGCGGGGCGGCGGCCCACATGAAATCGGAGCGGTTGACCTGCTCACCGGTGGTGCGCAGCTGGGAGCGCTCCTGCAGGTTGAGCATCTGCCCGCCCACGATGATGGGCCTGGCGGCGTAGCGTGCGGCCTGGACGGCACGCAGTACCGAATCTGGTTCGATGGCGATGTCATCATCCATATACAAAATGAACGGCGAATCGGTGTTTTCCAGCGCCTCGTACATGATGCGGGAGTATCCGCCCGAACCACCCAGGTTACCTTGGCGGAACTCGCGGAAGCGCTCCCCAAAGTGGGCTACTGCATCGTCGTAGCCTGGTTCATCGGCGGGGTGTTGATTGCCTTGGTCAGGCATCAAGACGAAGTCGATGATCTCGTCCACGACGGGATCCTCGGCTAGGGCTTGTAGCGCTGCCACCGCGTCGGTAGGGCGGTTGAAGGTAGGAATCCCGACCGCAACACGCTTTTCGGAAGGAGCAACCTCGGTGCCATCCGGCAGGATTTGCGCTCCAGGTGCGTGCGGCGAGCACCACGCGGCATGCGCCAGGGTGGTTTCTTTCTCGGCGGTGATATCGAACCACAGCCAGCCGCCGTCCTCGAAGTTCTTGAGCGGGAGCTCGAATTCGTGCTCACCGGTGCCCACGAGGTGGTTGCCCACGGAAATGCGTTGGCCATCGTGCTTGGAACGGTACAACGAGATATTGGCCTGGCCCTCAACTTCAAGGCGCAGAATGACCGAGTCGAGCTGGGACCACCGGCGCCAGTAGGAGGCCGGAAAGGCGTTGAAGTAGGTCTCAAAAGAGGCTTCTTCGCCGGCCGGGATGGTCACGGCGGTCCGGTTTGTCCAGCTCAAGCGCTCGCGGTTTTGTTCCGCCTCAATGAGGTAGAGCATGCGGACGTCAAAGGGTTCGCCGCGCTTGGGCAGCAAAATTCGCTGCAGGGGCTCAAAAGCCGAGGAGTTGTTGGCAGTCACGATTGCTTCGATTCTCCAAACTATTTAAACAGTAGTCAGCGGTTTAGCGTAGTTGTTTTATACGGATTACTCGGGTTTACACGCGGATGTGTCTTCGGGTTAAGTAGCAAAAGTGTGCCTGATGGACCTGACCCCCATTTGGTGGACACCTGATATCCAGCCCAGTCGAGCTGGCAAGATTGGTAATCTACCACCATGTC
>NZ_JBEHFY010000036.1:0-12661 GCF_040225815.1 Corynebacterium sp. KPL2895 | reverse complement strand
AGCCATACCGAAGCCAGCGACTAGTTCCACTGCTCCTGAAAAAGAAAAGCAAAAGGAACGCAGACAAACATAACCTGTCCCTGCACAGGGGCAGAGTTACGAATCCTGGGCTCCTTCAAGTGGAACTGCAAACAACGTAATGGGCAGGATCTATCAAGATAAATGGTGATATAACTTTGTACGGCGTGTCAGCCTTCCCAAAGCCTCAAGTTCAACTTAAACTTAAGCGCACAATAGACAGCTCACGCCGCAGGTAGCAGTCCGGAGGAGGGGAACCTTCGGAATGCGGCCGCGGTAAATTTTCAAGGACGTTTACCTATGCGCAAAAACACTTCCCCGGGCAAGGCCCGCAAGGGGCTCGCGGTAGCAGCCATGCCGACCGCCATTGCCGTTGGACTTGCCCTGCTGCCCAATGCCACCGCCCAAAGCTCTCTCGGTGACATGAGCTCTTCTCAGTCAGGCAACGGCAGCAGTCTGTCTGATCACTTTGCGCCCAAGGATCCGCCGGCCCGTACTCCAGTGGAGACCGAATATCCACAGGTGGAGGGCCTGCCGGATGGCGTAAAGATCAACCGTGTGGAGTACCTGTCCAACCGTCACCTGATGGTTTATATCCAGTCCGCAGCCATGCCGGATCACGAGCAGAAGGTGCAGATCCAGCTCGCGCGCGACTGGTATTCGCAGCCGGAGAAGAAGTTCCCAGAGGTATGGGCTCTTGATGGCCTGCGCGCCCGCGATGACGAGTCCGGCTGGACCATTGAGACCAATATCCTCAACCAGTACGCGGACCGCAACGTCAACCTCATTATGCCAGTGGGCGGCGAATCCTCCTTCTACTCCGACTGGCAGCAGCCGGATGCAGGCAAGAACTACAAGTGGGAGACCTTCCTGACCAAGGAATTGGTTCCCATCTTGGATAAGGAATACCGCTCCAACCAGAAGCGTGCGGTCACTGGGCTGTCCATGGGTGGTACCGCGGCGATCAACTTGGCGGAGCGCAACCCCCACCTGTTCGGTTTCGTGGGTTCGTTCTCTGGCTACCTGGATACGACCACCCGCGGCATGCCGCAGGCCATCATGGCCGCGCAGCGCGATGCCGGTGGATTCGATTCCCACAAGATGTGGGGCGAGCCGGGCTCGCAGGACTGGATCGACCACGATCCGAAGCTGGGCATCGAAAACCTCAAGGACATGCAGGTCTATGTCTCTGCCGGTAACGGCAAGGATGACTTTGGCAATGCCACCTCCGTGGCCAAGGGTCAGGCCAGCTTGGCCGGCATGGGGCTCGAGGTCATCTCCCGCATGTCCACCCAGACCTTCGTGGATTACGCGAAGCGCGCCAATGTGGAACCTGTGGTGAAATTCCGCCCCTCCGGCGTGCACAGCTGGGAATTCTGGCAATTTGAGATGCAGAATGCATGGCCGTACATTGCGGATGCCCTCAATATTGACAAGGCCGACCGCGGTGCGAACTGTCAGACCGAAGGCGAGATCGCCAAGGCCACCAAGGAAGGCCGCATCGGTTCCTGCCTGAATAACGAATATGACGTTGCTGATAAGGGCAAGGCACAAGACTTCGAAACTGGTACGGCGTACTGGTCCCCGGAGACCGGTGCGCATGCCCTGTACGGCCGCATTGGCGCCCGCTATGCGGAAATCGGTGGCCCTACCTCTTGGTTGGGCTTCCCGAAGTCCGATGAACTTAAGACGCCAGATGGCAAGGGACGCTACGTGCACTTCGAAAACGGTTCCATTTACTGGAGCCCAGAGACCGGCGCCTGGGAAATCACCGGCGACATGTTTAAGAAGTGGGGCGAGAAGGGCTATGAAGGCGGCGATCTGAAGTACCCGACCGGCCCGGTCAAGAAGGTGGGCGAAGGCTTTACCCAGGAATTCCAAAACGGCGTTTTGACCCGCAACCCGGACGGCAAGAACCAGGTGTCCTTTGGTGCCATTGGCAAAAAGTACAAGGATATGGGCGGTGTCGAATCCCCACTGGGCTTCCCCACGGACGGTGAGAAGAAGGTCAAGGATGGCAATGGCTTCTTCCAGGAATTTGAGCATGGCTCCATCTACTGGTCCCCAGAATCCGGTGCGCACTACATCTTGAAGGGTGCCATCATGGATGAATGGGGTAAGAAGGGCTGGGAACACGGCGAATTTGGCTGGCCCACCTCTGATTACTCCGAAATCGCAGCTGGTGGATTGAAGCAGGAGTTCCAGCACGGAACGATCAGTGAAGTCATGGGCCGCGTACAGGCTGAAAAGAAATAAGCATGCGTAAATTAGCCATCGTAGGAGCGGTCTTATGCCTCGGCTTGGCAGGGTGTGACTCTGCCACCGTGGATAGTGACTCCGGCAATGACACTTCGGTGGCGCCGCTGTCGCGTGAAAAGACCTCCGAAGAATCGACCACGAGCAGCAGCGAGTCTGCATCTAGCAGCGCTTCCTCCTCGGAGGAGCCCTCCGAGTCCAAGCACGATTCCAAGGGCTCCGCTGAGCCGCGGAACGGGTCTGGTTCCGCGAACTCCCCGGAGGACCGTGGTGCCCGCGAGATCTCTGAAATCCCGTCCGCGCAGCTGCCCAAGGAAGAGGCTGCGTATCTGGATTCGTTAAAGGATGCTGGCGTGAACGTCGATGGGGTAGAAGATCAGCTCCTCGGTGCAGGCCAGGGCGCTTGCGGCGATGATGAAATCACTATTCCCGCAGTGGCCGGGCAACTGATTGAGCAGCAACGCTCTGATAAGGACTTTGACGAGCTCACCAAGCTGCTTCAGAACAACGCACGTTCAGCCCTTTGCTAGCTTCCTTTGAGGTTTTCCGGGTACAACTAGTTCATGCGAAAAATCATTACCGTTGTTGCCGTCCTTGCCCTCCTCGTCGTCATCGGCGTGGGGGCGGTGCACTACCTCACGACCTCGGACTCGGCGGGGCCTAGCGCCCCCAAGGAGTCAGAGTCTGCAGCACCACCGGAGCAATCCCAGCCGGATTGGTGCCCGGCCGTGGAGTTTATTTCCGCGCCAGGTACCTGGGAATCCGCGGCCGACGATGATCCCCTCAACCCTTCTGCTAATCCACGCTCGTTCATGCTGTCTATTACGCAGCCGTTGCAGGAGGCTTACGGGGATAATGTAAAGGTGTGGACCCTTCCTTATACTGCGCAATTTAAAAATATCAATGCGCAGGAGGAAATGAGCTACACCGATTCCCGTGATGAGGGCACCGCGAAGATGAATGAGGAGCTGCGCGGCATGCACGATAGCTGCCCACAGACCAAGTTCATTTTGAGCGGTTTTTCCCAAGGCGCGGTCATTGCCGGCGATGTGGCCGATGACATCGGTGGTGGCGAAGGCGTAATCCCCGCAGAAAATATCGCGGGTGTGGCGTTGATTGCAGATGGACGGCGTGAAAACGGCGTGGGCCAAAACCCGGGCCACGAGCTGGGTGGAATCGGCGCCGAGATTGCCTTGGAACCCGTCTCTGGCCTCGTTCAGCCCATCGTGCCTGGAGCGACTATGCGCGGAGCGCGTCCGCACGGCTTTGGAGAGCTTGCGGATAGGACCTTCCAGATCTGTGCTCCCAATGACACCGTGTGTGATGCGCCCACCGGCGTGGGCAATGGTTTGGAACGCGCCAGGGATTTAATCGGGGCCAATGGAGTACACGCGCAGTACGCCGATAACGGCGGCGTGATTGAGGGGACTACTGCGAACCAGTGGGTTGTGGACTGGGCCCACCGTGTCATTGATGCCGTGTAATATGAGGCGCTATAACATCGATATTTTTTAAGACAAAAGCATTTACCAAAGGAGAATCGATGGATTTACAGCAACTCATGGGGAAGTTTTTTGACGCCGAGGGCAATATCGCCCTCCCCGCAGAACTCACCTTGGCAGGCTTGGCCGAGACCCTCTACCAGGCAGACGCGGATACTTCGCAGGTAGTAATGCGACAGTGGCTCTACGGTGAGGAGGACACCGCCCGTGAGCTCAGCCGCCAGGAAATCAATACCCGGATCAAAGTGGTGGCAGCGCGCCTGCAACAAGTTGCAGAACCGGGCACCCGCGTGGCCATTCTGGCAGGCAACTCCCCCGAATACCTCTTTGGTTTCTTAGGCGCGATGTATGCGGGAATGACCCCGATTCCGCTCTATGATCCGAATGAGCCGGGACACGCGGACCACCTCAAGGCGGTCTTTGCTGACTGCGAGCCCCCTATCGTGTTGACCAACCGTGTATCCGCCGCGGCGGTACGCACCTATTTCTCCACTGAGTGGGAGCGCCCGCGCGTCATTTCCATCAATGCGCTGCCTGATTCCTTGGCGGCGTCGTGGAAGCCGGTCGCTGGCGAGGGCGTGGATTCCACCGCCTTCTTGCAGTACACCTCTGGTTCCACGCGCACCCCTGCCGGCGTGGAGCTGAGCAACCGCGCGATTTTGGTGAATGTGCTGCAGATCTTCCGGGCTGTGAACCTGCAGTTCCCGCCGCGCGTGGTGTCGTGGCTGCCGATGCACCATGATATGGGCATCATCTTGGCGCTATTCACCACTATTCTGGGCATCGAATTGGACATGATGACCCCGCGCGACTTCATCCAGCATCCCAATCGGTGGGTGGAGCGCATCAGCCGCCAGCCGGGTGAAGAGAAGAATATCTATACCGCCGTGCCCAATTTCGCCTTGGAATTGGCCGCGCGCTACGGCAAGGACGCGGATTTCTCCAACGTTGATGGAATCCTCATTGGTTCTGAACCGGTGACGGAACCAGCGGTGCAGAAATTCCTAGATACCTTCAGCGTCGAGCGTTCCGTGCTGCGTCCCTCCTATGGTTTGGCGGAAGCAACCCTCATCGTCGCTACCGCACAGGATAAAAAGCGCCCCGTCATTTCCCATTTCAACCGCGAAAAATTGGCGGACGGGCACGCTGTTATTGAGGAAAAGTCAGCTGCAACGGTTGCCTTCGCCTCGAATGGCCAGGGCGTTTCGTTCCAGCACCTTGCCATCGTGGATCCTGAAACCAAGGCCGAGGTCCCAGAGGGCACCATCGGTGAAATCTGGGTGCATGGACAAAATATGGCAACTGGCTATCTCAACCGCCCAGAAGAAACCGCGGCTACCTTCCGCAATACCCTGGGCGAGCGCATTCAGGATGGCCTACCAGAGGATGACTGGTGGATGGCCACCGGCGATCTCGCTACCATCATCGAGGGCGAGCTGTATATCACCGGACGGCTTAAGGATCTCATTGTCATCGCCGGGCGCAATCACTACCCGCAGGATATTGAAGGCACCGTGCAGGACGCATCCGCGCACGTGCGCCCAGATTCCATCGCTGCGTTTGCCGTGGAGGGCGAAAACTCAGAATCCTTGGTGCTCTTGGTGGAGCGCGCCGATGACGCGGATCCGTCCGGCGACGCCGCCGCCAGCGACGCAATTCGCACGGCCGTGACAAAGAATCACGGCATTACCCCGAGCGATATCGTGTGGAAGGCGCCAGGGGAAATTAAGCGCACCTCCTCGCATAAGATTGCCCGCCGCGTGGCGAAAAAGGACTACCAAGCCTAAAGCCGGATTCGGACGTTAAGTTAACAAGGTGACAAAATAGAGCGATATAGGTATTTGTCGTTCTATTAACCCCACTAGGAAAGACGGTTTATGACCATCGAGCAACTTCGTGCATGGCTGCGTGACTGGGTATCCCAGGCCACGGGCGTAGCGGCCACAGAGATTTTAGATTCCACCCCACTGGAAAACTATGGTCTTTCTTCTCGGGATGCCGTAGTGCTGTCGGGCGAATTAGAAAATCTTTTAGGCACGCGGCTCGATGCGACGGTGGCGTATGAGTACCCCACGATTGAGCTTCTAGCCAATCGCTTGCTTAATGAGCCCGCGGGGCGGCACGACGATGCACCGCGCGTGCAGCGCACAGCTCGCGCCGCGCAGGGTTCTGATATTGCAGTGATCGGCTTGTCCGGACGTTTCCCAGGCGCTAAAGATGTGCCGGAATTTTGGACCATGCTCGCTGAATCGCGCGCGGGCACGGGGCCGCTGCCGGTGGGGCGGTGGTCTGAGTACAGCGCCGATCCCGTATTGAGTGAGAAGATCGCGCAGCACAATACCGATGGCGGTTATATCGATGATGTTGCCTCCTTTGATGCGGAGTTCTTCGGCCTATCGCCGCTAGAGGCCGCGAATATGGATCCGCAGCAGCGCATCCTGCTCGAGTTGGTATGGCACGCGTTGGAGAACGCGGGCCTTCCCGCCAATGAGCTGCGCGGCACGCACACGGGCGTGTACATGGGCTCGACCAATAATGATTACGGCATGCTGATTACCGCCGATCCCACGGAGATGCATCCTTATGCGCTCACGGGTAGTTCCTCGGCAATCGTTGCCAACCGCATTTCTTATGCCCTGGATTTCCGCGGCCCGTCCATCAATGTGGATACGGCCTGCTCGTCTTCCTTGGTTGCGGTCGATCATGCAATCAAGGATCTGCGCACCGGCGCCGCCGATGTAGCGCTGGCGGGTGGCGTGAATATCTTGGCTGCCCCGCACGCCTCCACCGCCTTTTCGGAATTGGGCGTTACTTCTCCTACCAGCGCCATTCATGCTTTTTCTGATGACGCCGATGGCATCGTGCGTGCCGATGCCGCCGGTGTTCTGGTGCTCAAGCGCCTGGAGGATGCGGAGGCCGATGGCGATGAAATCCTAGCCGTTCTTAAGGGCTCTGCCGTCAATTCCGATGGTCACTCGAATGGCCTGACCGCACCTAATCCAGAAGCGCAAGAAGACGTGTTGCGCCGTGCCTACGCGGACGCGGGCGTAGCACCCGAGGATGTGGATTATGTGGAGGCCCACGGAACGGGCACCATCTTGGGAGATCCCATCGAGGCTAGCGCGCTCGGTCGCGTGCTGGGTACTGGGCGTGGGATGGAATCGCCCGTCCTCTTGGGCTCTGCCAAGACCAATATCGGCCACTCTGAATCCGCTGCGGGTGTCGTGGGCCTCATCAAGGTCATCGAGGCCATGCGGCACGATATTATCCCGGCGAATATCAATTACTCCGGGCCCAATCGCTATATCGATTTCGTGGGCGAGCGCCTCGAGGTCGTTGAAGACCCGCGCGAGTGGCCGGAATACTCCGGGAAAAAGGTGGCCGGCGTATCGGGCTTTGGCTTTGGCGGCACGAATGCCCACGTCGTCTTGACGGATTACCAGGGCACCCCGCACACCAGTGATCCGCAGTTGTCCACCGGAACGGTGGCGTTGCCGGTCTCTGGCCTCTTGCCGTCTCGCCGCGCGCGTGCGGCGGGCCTGCTCGCGGATTTCTTAGAGGCAGAGCAGCCAGACTTGGCAGATGTAGCGCGCACGGTCGCGCGCCGCAACCACTCGCGCTCGCGCGCCGTCGTCATGGCTAGCTCGACTGAAGAGGCCATTAAGCGCCTACGCCAGGTGGCTGAGGGCAAGGTGTCTGTTGGCATTGCGGCCGCGGATTCCCCGCAGGTGCAGGGGCCGGTCTTCGTATATTCAGGCTTTGGTTCCCAACACCGCAAGATGGCGAAGGACATGATCGCCCTCTCACCGCTGTTTAGTACGCGGCTGAAAGAACTCGATGCCATCGTGGATTTCGAGTCAGGCTGGTCCATCCTGGGCATCGTTGAAGACGATTCCCAAACTTATGACACGGAAACGGCGCAGGTTGCCATCACCGCCATCCAGATCGCGCTGACGGACCTACTGGCCTCCTTCGGCGTGCGTCCGGCGGGCGTTATGGGCATGTCCATGGGTGAAATCGCCGCGGCCTATGCCGCAGGTGGAATTTCCGCGCGGGATGCGATGATTATTGCCTGCCACCGCGCGCGCTTGATGGGCGAGGGAGAGGCATCGCTAAGCGATGCCGAGCAAGGAGCCATGGCCGTCGTCGAGCTATCCGCCGAAGACATTGCCGCCCTCGATGCATCCATCGAGCCAGCCGTCTATACCGGCCCCGGCATGACCACCGTGGGTGGTCCGCGCCAGGCGGTACTGGAGTTGGTGGAAAAACTCGACGATGAAGGGAAATTCGCCCGCGCCCTCAACGTGAAGGCCGCGGGGCATACCTCTGCCGTCGATCCGATTTTGGGCGAACTCGAAGCAGCCATCGCCGGCATGGAGGCCCGCCCGCTGCATACGACGCTCTTTTCCTCCGTGGATAAGGGCGAGGTCTACCGCCCCGGCACCACCGTCCACGATGAGGATTACTGGCTGCGCATGACCCGCTACCCGGTGTACCTGCAGGACGCTACGGAACAAGCATTTGCCGCAGGGCACACTCAGCTGGTGGAGATTTCGCCGAACCCAGTGGCGCTCATGGGGCTTATGTCTACGGCGTTTGCCGTGGGCAAGGCCGATGCGCAATTGCTGTATAGCTTAAAGCGCAAGGTGGACCCTACCGAGTCTTTGTTGGATTTGTTGAGCAAGCTCTACGTGACGGGAACCCCGGTGAATTTCGCCGCCGTAGTGGGCTCGGGCTCGCAGGCAGAAGCGCCGTACACGCAGTTCAACCGCCAGCGTTTTTGGACCAATGCGCGGCCTTCGGCCGGGGTCTCCGGCCTGCCCGGTAACCGCGTGAACTTGCCGGAGGGCAAGGTAGCCTTTTCCACCAACGCGGATCAGGCCCCGTCCACGCTGGCCATCGTGGAGGCTGCCGCAGAAGCGGTACAGCCTGGGGCACACATCGTGGCCGCGGAGGAACACCGCGATCTCCCGCCGTACGGGGAAATTACTACCGTCGTCACCACGTCCATTGGTGGAATGTCCATTGCCGTCTATAGCGTGCAGGACACGCGCACTGAGCTCTTGGCGGAAGGTTTTGCCTCCGGCCTGGATTTGGGCGCGGGCGCGATCCCTGGGGTGGCGGCGGTGCCAGAGGGCAACGCCGGCACGGAGACGGCTGCCGAGGAGGAGGATGTGGATGCCGTGCGCTGGGATCCACGGCAAGAGACCGTCGAGGACCGCCTGGCGCTTATCGTGTCCGAATCCATGGGCTATGACGTCTCGGATCTCCCGCGCGAGCTGCCGCTGATTGACCTGGGCCTCGATTCCTTGATGGGCATGCGCATTAAAAACCGCGTGGAAAATGACTTCCAGATTCCACCGCTGCAGGTGCAGGCGCTTCGCGATGCCTCCTTGGCAGACGTCATCACCATGGTTGAGGAGGCCGTTGCTGGCGGTCGCTTAGATAACAGTGACGCTAGCGCCGACGCTGCACCGGCGGCTACAGAGTCCGCGCCCGCAGCAGACGAGACTGCGGAGGCCTCAGAGCAGGGCGTGGGCATTGCCCCGCGCGATGCCTCTGAACGCATGGTCTTCGGCACGTGGGCAAGCATTACCGGCAAGGCCCCGGCGGGCGTGACCTCGCCGCTTCCGGAAATCTCCGAGGAAGTGGCAGCACAGATTGCCGAGCGTTTGCGCGAGCGCGCCCACATCGATGTCACCGCGCAGCAGGTCCTCGACGCCGAAGCACTGGAAACCTTGTCTGACCTGGTCCGTGAGGGCCTCGAGACCGAGGTGGAAGGCAATATCCGCGTCCTGCGTGAGGCCGATGGGCCCGCCGTGTTCATGTTCCACCCGGCCGGTGGAACCACGGTTGTCTACCAACCGCTGACTCGCAGGCTGCCAGCGGATGTCGCCGTCTACGGCGTGGAAAGGATTGAGGGCTCCTTAGAAGAGCGAGCCGCCGCTTATATCGAGGACATCGTTCGCTATGCGCGCGGCCGCAAGGTCGTCCTCGGCGGTTGGTCCTTTGGCGGCGCTTTGGCCTACGAGGTGGCCTACCAGCTGGCAGAGCGCAGCAAGCGTGGGGAGGAGAGCGCAGAGGTCGCCTTCATTTCCTTGCTCGATACCACGCAGCCGTCCCACCCGGCACCGGATACGCTGGAGGAAACCCGTGCCCGGTGGGAGCGTTACGCCGCCTTTGCCAAGAAGACCTACGGCCTGGACTTTGAGCCGCCGTACGAGATGCTGGACACCATGGGCGAGGACGCTCTGATGACCATGCTGGCGGAATTCTTGGCCACGACGGATGCCTCCGAACACGGCCTTTCCGCCGGCGTCTTGGAGCACCAGCGCGCGTCCTTTGTGGATAACCAGATTTTGGCCAAGATCGATTTCCACCGCTGGGCCGATGTCAGCGTTCCCGTGCTGCTTTTCCGCTCCGAGCGGATGCATGACGGTGCGATCGAGCTAGAGCCGCGCTACGCTGAGGTTGATCCGGATGGCGGCTGGGGCGTTATCGTTAAGGATCTAGATATTGTGCAGCTGCCCGGTGATCACTTGGCAGTGCCGGACGAGCCAGCCATTGGCACCGTGGGCAAGCATATGAACGATTGGATCGAGGAGAAGATACGTGGCGGCCAAGCAAACAACCGCTGAGAAACTCGCTGACTTGCGCAAGCGCCTAGATGAGGCGCAAGATCCAGGCAGTGAGCGTTCCCGCACACGCCGCGACGAGGCAGGCCGTACCACTCCTCGCCAGCGCATCAACGAGCTCTTGGATGAAGGTTCCTTTGTCGAAACTGGTTCCTTGGGCAAGACTCCGGGTGACCCGGAGGCCATCTATTCCGATGGTGTGGTCACAGGCTATGGCCGCGTATCCGGCCGGCCCGTATGCATCTATGCTCACGATAAGACGGTCTACGGCGGTTCCGTGGGTGTCACCTTTGGCAAGAAGGTCACCGAGATCATGGATATGGCCATCAAGATTGGCTGCCCGGTCATCGGCATCCAAGATTCCGGTGGCGCTCGCATCCAAGATGCGGTGACCTCGCTGGCCATGTACTCCGAAATTGCCCGCCGCCAGCTGCCGCTATCTGGCCGCAGCCCGCAGATTTCCATCATGATGGGTAAATCCGCCGGCGGTGCGGTCTACGCGCCGGTGACCACAGACTTTGTCATCGCGGTGGATGAGGAAGCGGAAATGTATGTCACCGGTCCCAACGTCATCCGTGAGGTTACCGGTGAAGACGTCACCTCCGCTGAGCTCGGCGGCGCCCGCCAGCAGGAGCTGAACGGCAACGTTTCCGCCGTGGTGGATTCTGAGGAAGACGCCTTTGACATGGTGCGCGATATTTTAGATCACCTGCCGCTGACCTGCTTTGATGAATCGCCGACTTTCCCCGCGCCTTCTGATGCCGAAATCACCGAAGACGAGGATCTAAATTCCTTCATGCCGGATGACACCAATGCCGGTTACGACATGATGGACCTGCTCACCCAGCTTGGCGATGACGATGAGATCATCGAAATCCAGGAAAACTTCGCGCCGAATATGATCACCGCCTTTGGCCGCATCGACGGCAAGACGGTGGGTTTTGTGGCCAATAACCCCATGCACTTGGCCGGGTGCATTGATGCCGATGCCGCCGATAAGGGCGCGCGCTTTATCCGCATCTGCGATGCCTACAATGTTCCGCTCGTCTTCGTAGTCGATACGCCGGGCTACCTGCCGGGTGTGGAACAGGAGAAGGTGGGCCTGATTCACCGCGGTGCGAAGTTCGCCTTCGCGGTCGTGGAAGCGACCGTGCCAAAGGTCTCGCTCATCGTGCGCAAGGCCTACGGCGGCGCCTATGCCGTCATGGGGTCGAAGAACTTGAGCGGCGATATTAACTTGGCGTGGCCTACCGCGCAGATCGCCGTCATGGGTGCTGCCGCCGCCGTGGTCATGATTGCGGGAAAGCAGCTTGAGGCCGCCGAGACCCCAGAGCAGCGCGAGATGACCAAGAAGATGTTCATGGACTTCTACGATGAGACCATGACAGCACCCTACGTGGCAGCGGAACGCGGCTACCTCGATGCCATGATTCAGCCAAATCAATCGCGCATTGCCCTGCGCCAGGCGCTGCGGCAATTGGCCACGAAGTCGGCCCATGACCTGCCCAAAAAACACAATATTGCGCCGATGTAACGCGGTTGCATGCCGTCGCGATACCTAAATAAGAGTTTCGTGACAGTTGAAGGAGAATACCTTGTTTGCTTTGTCCAGCGCATTTGACCTGATCGGTGAAATCATCGGCTACGCTTACTGGGCGTACAACCAGTTCGCAGCTGGCCTGCCCATCAACGTGCCGTTCTAAGTTAAGAACTTTTCACACGGATTTAAGGCTCCGAGGCTTTTTAGCCGCGGAGCCTTTTCATGGCCTGGGTTCACTTGAGTTCAGAGGGTCGTTGCAACACTTTTCCTTAGGAGGGTGTTGTTGTGTCTGGGGTTGTTGGCCCTTTTTATTCGTTGTCTGAATCGGATCGTCGTGGCTTGGTTGCCATGGTTGGCAGTGGGCGTAGCGTTCGTTCTGCGGCTGGTGAGCTTGGCTGTCATTACAGGCATGCTCTGAATTTTTGCCATGCCTACGGATTGCCGGTCGTGCATAAAGCCAAACGAGTTGATCGCCGCGGGAGCCAGGCTTTCCAGCTTGTAGATCTCGTCCAAGGCGGATGTTCGGTACGCCAGGCCGCCAAAAGGTGTGGGATGCATCTTACCGCCGCGTATGCCGTCGCTATGGACGCTGGGTGCCATATCCGGTTAAGTCGGTATGTCCGGAAAGTCTGAGGTTACCCTCGTTTAGTGGACACCCTATTAGTACGGATCTTGTGTCCGTAGGAGAGGATGTTCATTGTGAGTTCGTC
>NZ_JBEHFY010000035.1:0-15699 GCF_040225815.1 Corynebacterium sp. KPL2895 | reverse complement strand
GGTTCGGGGCCTCGCGGTGAAAGACTGGGGCCTTTCTTCAGACGACGTCACGTGGGTGCCCTACTGGTTCTATGGAAAGGCCCGGCCGTAAAGAAGAACTTGAGTTCAGAGGGTCGTTGCAACGATTCCCATCATCAGCACGATCGATCGCAGCCTCAATACGCCCGAACGCAGCATCAGCTCGCCTCAAGGACTAGATACTAACGAAGTTTCTGCAGAAAATGCTCCCGTAATCGAACCGTCTGCAGGTGTAGAAATGTTTATCCTTGCCATTGACGTCCATGCGCAATTTGCCGCGGGCGCATGCCGGGTAGTCGATGGCGCTATAGACCCCGACACCATGGACAAGGCCTGCACTTATACTGCCGCAGACCGCCCCTACTCCCTGCCCGGAACAAATGCCTAAGATATCGTCGTTATCGCTGGGCACACCGGCGCCGCCGTACCTGCCGGTTCCAATAATCTCTACGATGGGTCAACTAACGGGCACAAGGTCACCATCGGCGACAAGCTATGTGTGCGCACTGGAAACTCTGCCCAGAACTGGCTCATCTATACCGCAACCGATCTCTATGACTCCGGTAAACAAGGCCTAGCCGGGGACTCAAGCGTATGGGGACACGAGGGAACTACCCGCACCGCAGACGACAGAGCTTCACTGCTCAGCAACACTGCGGTCACTCGCCCGCCTTTCGCTTATCCGCTCCTTTGCCTCAGCCTTACACCGTCCCCGCTTCCGCAACCGGAGGTGGGAAATTTCTATATCTTCTTTCCCAGCTCTCGGGCAAAGGCTCACTATTTTTCAACAGTGTTAACGATAACTGTTTGCAATAGTGTAATATTCGCCCCAGCTGTATAAAAG
This sequence comes from Corynebacterium sp. KPL2895, assembly GCF_040225815.1. Classification (NCBI taxonomy): domain Bacteria; kingdom Bacillati; phylum Actinomycetota; class Actinomycetes; order Mycobacteriales; family Corynebacteriaceae; genus Corynebacterium; species Corynebacterium sp. KPL2895. Next base: position 14,837 of record NZ_JBEHFY010000035.1, on the reverse strand, counting down.
TTCACTGCACTTAACCTTGGGAGAACCTTATGCCCTTGCCCAACTCATTAACCCGCCTTGCCACCATAGTCGTGGCCTTGGCGCTCGCGTTATTCTACGCTCCCTTCGCCCTCGCTAAGGAAGCCCCCCTTGTCCGCACCCAAACGCACGTGGATTCCCCGCACGCGGTGTGGAAGGACGGAAACTTCAAACTCATGTCCAATAGTGCGGGCCTAGTCCCCATCGAGGACACGATCAACTGGGTCAGCCACGGCCGCGTCGATGGAGGCTTGGGGGCCTATGCCTGGCGCGTTCCTGATGACCCGCGCTTCGAGTTTCTCAATGCCGAGAAAAACCAGCTCATGTACTACGGCGGCCCCGCGGTCGGCTTTCCCAAAAACACCATGCCCATCTGGGCTGGGTTCGGTGCCGCCGCAGATCTTCCCACCGATCAATTCCGCGATAAATCCTTCAACATGGAAATCGTTGATTTCAAGGGCCCCGGCCGCATGGAATTGTTTACCTACAGCGACGAGAACTATCCCCTCAACCGCCTCTGGTCCTCTCACGACCCAGGATTCCGTACCACCTGGGTTAATGCAGGCACGCATACGCATAACGCCACGACGTTTACCCGTCCTGGCCACTACGAAGTAACCTACCGCGCTTCGGCTCGAAAGAAGGATGGCACCTTCATCCACTCCGAGCCACAAACCCTGGTATGGCAGGTAGGCGGCACCAACCCCGCCGAGCGCACGATTACCGACCTTGAAGCTGCCTTTAACGACGCCAAGTCTGAAGGCTCCGCAGGCGAAGATTCCGAGTCCAACACCCCTATGTTTAAGATGGCGCCCTCCACGGCTGATACCAAGGGTGCGAAGGAAGGCATCCTCACCACGCTCTCCCTCGATACCGGCAATGCCAAGGACTCCGGCCGCGCCGTATTCACCATCAACGGCCACTATCTAGCCGAGCGCAAGGTAGAAGGCGGTAAGGCTTCGTGGGATGAAATGATTGGTGATGAAGAATCCAACTTCCAAGCCATCTTCATTCCCGACAATAATTCCCCAAGCCCACGCTGGGTATCCGAACCCATAAAGTTCTGGACCAGCACCGACGGGGAAAAAGACGGTAAAGATGCGGAAGCTTACACAACGAAAAACGGCGAGCTTCCTACCCCAGAGATGGAAGAGTTAGAGCCGTTTGAGACCGATCCCCTTGAGATCACGAGCCCAAATATCACCGTTTCCACCAGTAAAGTGTACGGCGAGGACGACCGTAATATCGACATCACCGTAGCTCCCGAGGATGACCGTACCACGGTGCGCGTTACCGGCGGCTTCTACAAAGTAAATGGCGAACCGATGACTAGCCTGCCGCAGAACGCTGTTGCAGATTGCGAAATCGGCTTTACTTCTGGGCCGGGGCTAAGGACGAGCAAGCAACTCATCGAGGGCTGTAAGCAGCCCGGCTACCAGCTCATGCTACGCATCGTTCCTGATTCGCGCTCCAATGCCGGCGGCGCCACGCTATTTAGCCATACCCATAAAGACGCTTATAAGCCGGTAGCTGAGACCACCGTCTCGTTCCCGGAGGCTTCCGCTTCCGGGGATGCACCGGAACAAGAAGGATCGGAGAAGCCAGAAGACTCCAACGCACCAGAGAAGCCGCAGGACTCGGAAGAAGCAGAAGAGTCAGAGGGTTCCGCCCCAACCGAAGAGTCTTCCCCTGAGGCACCTTCCACGACCCCAAAGCCTTCGGTTCCCAGTGTCCCCAAGCCCAAACCGCAGGGCCCGAAGGATAAGGACGCCCCCAACAAGGAGCTCAATCTGCACCGGGGTCACGTCGATATCGCCCCTATCCACGAGGATGGTGAGCTACACCTGGGCATCAAGGACGAGACGAACCTCTACCACATTGGTGCAATCTGGCGTAAGCCATCCGATGTCTTTTTCAGCGTTCCCAAGCAGGTCAAGACCACCTTGGACAAAGACATCCCCCACTTTGGAAAGAAAGGCAGCGCTGCCTACGTCCTGCCAGAGACACAGCGCACCGGCGTGGTGTGGCCTGGGATAAGCACCGAAGATGCCTACCAGGACACCAAGAAGAATTACACCTTTACCTTTACCCCCGTCAAAGCCCCGAAGGACGGCGAATGGTTGGCATACCTGGCTGATCAAACCGGCCTGGACCAGCGCCTTGCCGGCAGCGATGGTACGCATTCCTATACCACCGAAGGCCCAGACCACATGCACCTTAACTGGGCATTCAACAAGCCCGGTACGTATGAAGTTGGTGTCACGGTAGCCGAAAAAGACGGCAAAACCGCGAAAAAGGCCGTTCTGCGTTTCAAGGTAGCTAGCGAGGATTCATCATCTGCTACCCCACCAACTAAGGGAAACGACAATGCGTCTGAAGGCGGATCCAACGACAGTACCGATGGCACGACCGAGAACGATGCCGGAAGCTCCGCCGATAACGGCACGGAAAGCACCGCGCCGTCGAAAGAACGAAACCCAGAGACAACGGAACCTGCTCCCAGCGCAACACCGTCCCAGAAGCGCGAGATTACCAAGGGCCACATCGACTTCGGGCCAAAGGTTGTGGACAATAAGCTCGGCTTCTATGTCAACGAAGACGACCGCCACAACGCGCCTGAAGACGTAGCGCTACGCGTTCACGATACGCAACGCGTGCCGGTCGCTGACTCTCTGGCTAAGACCCTGTCCTTTACCGGAATGGTAAAGACTGGCTCGACGATTTACCACCTGCCATTACAACAGGATCACAATGCTGTGTGGCCGGGATGGGACACGATCAAGGTCGGGCAAGACTACCGTGACGCTGCTATCGAGGTTCGCCCCAAGTCGGCACCTACGGACGGAAAATGGTGGGCCGGCCACACTGCCTCCCTGAATACACCGGAACGAACCTTGGCCGATAGCAACGGTACCCATACGATTAAGGGCGTTGAGGACGGGCCTTTCCATGTCCACGCGCACTGGATTTTTACAGAACCAGGCCGCTATGAGATGGACATGCGTGCCGTCAACCACAACGGCGACAAACTCACCGACTGGCACACCGTTACCTTCCTCGTGGGTGATTCAACCACCCAGCCCGGCGGAAAAGGCGCTGCCGAAGAAGGCGATAAGGAAGAGGGCAAGCCCGCAGACTCCTCGAAGAATAAGCAACCAGGTGCTACCAAACCGGATAACGGCCCGAATAGCACCGGCACTACTAAGCCGGGATCCGATAAGTCCAAGGCCTCTAACTCATCTGGATCAAATGCGGGCGCCAAGGCGGCCAAGGGCAATAGCGCTGGGAAGTCAGAAGGCTCCAGCAAATCCACTACCGCTAAGGGCGCAACGAACGGGGGCTCTGGACCTGGCTCCGGATCCGGCGGAGGTTCCTCCAACTCCCACAAAGGTTCGCTGGCTTCCACGGGTGCCAATGTCGGTTGGGTACTCGTGCTCGCTGCAGTCTTTATTGGCGCCGGCATAGCCCTGATGAAAAAGCGCTCCAAGAACAGTCAGTAGCCCTTTGACTCCAGAGGCCGTTGCACCACCCCATTGCGACGGCCTCTCAATTGGAACTGATCCACGACCTTAAAAACCAATAAGCATCAACCTATACCGCAGATCTGAGCCTTGAAAAGGGTCGAGTACCAGCTCGGGCCGGGCTCATTTTGCGTTTTAAAGTGGTTATTTACACCACAAGCCTTTAAATCTCTCCCCGAATAGGGGTGGAAGCTAAACTGAAGCGCTGCATTGACATAGTTCAATGGGATAGCCTGGGTTTTACCAAGCTTCCTGATTCATCCCCAATTAACGAAGAAACATTATGCGAAGTAAATTTAGCTCAATCGCCTTGTCCGCACTTTTGATCACCAGTGGAGCTATAGCTCCAGCCACTGCTCAGGAACCTTCCGCCGTCACGTCCGAAAACTATGTTGAATTGTTCAACTTTGGAGATGAGTATTCTCACGACCCTCATAAACGGCGATCCCAACTAAAGCGTGATGATTTCCAAAAAACATCTGAAGTAGTCCTCTACGGAAGAAAGGTGGAAACCTACAAAAAGGTTTTCCCGGAAGGAATTTCTGTCGAGTACGACGTACTGGGCGATCCTGTGAAAGCTTCACCGGCTTCATTCGTAAGGTTCGAATGGGACTGGGGTCCCCGTATTTACATGACGGGCGAGGAGTTTTGGAGCCTTGGTGCTTCTGGGTTCGCAGGTACTGTCTGCGGGCTCTTAGGAAAGTCAGTAAAGTTCGGCACCGCATGTAGCGTTGCTGCAACCGCAGCGTGGAATAAATTGACTGCTAAGCGAAAATGGGCCCATGACGATCAATGTTATGACCTAAGCCAATTCATGAACATTGGATGGGAGAAAGCTCCCCGTGAGAAGTGCGATTAGCTTTGTTTAGTCGCATATCGAAATCTATTTTACTTCCTGCCAGCATTCTTGTATCCACTTGTGTAGCGGGTTTTTTCTGGGGAGAATTAAGGCTTTTCCCTCTTGTTATGGCAGTAATATACATGGCCCTGCACTACGCCTTTATACGTAGAGATTCTTACCCAAGATCGGAATCTGGGGCTTTTATCGTCGGATTTGTACTATCCATTTTTGGTGGATTAATGAATGCTTCAAACTACACATTCGCCGTTGGGCTAATGATAGCTTCGACGTTCCTTATGTTTTTAAAGCTTAATAAGGAGGACACGACCGGACCAAGAAAGTGAAGTGTCTGGCCGTATAGCCTTTACCATGGCCACTGATATTCCCATCTACTTCTGCCACCCAGGACCGCCGTGGGAACGCGGCAGCAACGAAAACACCAACGGCAGGCTCAGAAGAAACCTTGCCAAAACAGTGACCTGTCCATCTACAGCGCCGAGAACCTAGAGATGATCGCCACCAATCACAAACCATGCAAAGCACTCAACTGGCGCACATCAGCCGAAGTCCTGACCAACGCCCTGACACAAACCGGTAGTATCACACCCAAGTAACCGTCATCGTTGCAATGACCCCTAGAATCCACAGATGACAACAAAATTAAAAGGTCCCAACTCCTTCCATGGAGTTGGGACCTTTTAGCGCTCTATCTCTATTTACTTGAACGGGAAGCCGAGCTCGCGCAGAAGCTTACGGCCCTCCTCGTCGTTGGTAGCGCTGGTAACGACGGTGATGTCCATACCACGGGGACGATCGATCTTGTCAATGTCGATTTCGTAGAACATAGACTGCTCGGACAGGCCGAAGGTGTAGTTACCGTGGCCGTCAAACTGCTGGTCAGACAGACCGCGGAAGTCACGAATACGTGGCAGCGCGATGGTCAACAGGCGGTCCAGGAACTCCCACATACGGTCGCCACGTAGGGTAACGCGTGCGCCGATGGGCATGCCTTCGCGCAGCTTGAAGTTCGCGATGGACTTCTTAGCACGACGCAGCTGTGGCTTCTGACCGGTGATAGCGGTCAGGTCCTCGAGAGCACCATTGATAACCTTGGAGTCACGAGCGGCTTCGCCAACACCCATGTTGACTACGACCTTGGTAACGCCAGGGATCTGCATGACGTTGTCATACTTGAACTCTTCATTCAGGTTTTTGCGGATTTCCTCGCGGTAGCGAGTCTTCAGACGCGGGGTGTAGTTCTCGCTCATTTTTAGATGTCCTTCCCGTTGCTACGCGCGATGCGGACTTTTTTGCCGTTCTCGTCGAAACGGTAGCCCACGCGGGTCGGGTTACCCTCAGAGTCAACGATCGCTACGTTGGACACGTGGATCGGGGCTTCTTGGGTAACAATTCCGCCGGACTCGGCGCCACGCTCAGTAGCGGAGTTTGCGACGTGCTTCTTGATGCGGTTAACGCCCTCAACGAGGACCTTTTCGCGCTTCGGGTACGCCTCGATGACTTTGCCCTTCGCACCCTTATCTGGGCCCGAAATGACAATCACCATATCTCCCTTATGGATCTTCATAAGATTAGATCACCTCCGGTGCTAGAGAAACGATCTTCATGAAACGCTTATCACGGAGTTCACGAGCAACCGGGCCGAAGATACGGGTACCGCGAGGTTCGCTATCGCCCTTCAGAATAACTGCAGCATTCTCATCAAAGCGGATGTAGGAGCCGTCCGGACGACGGGTTTCCTTCTTCGCGCGGACGATAACTGCCTTAACTACATCGCCTTCTTTTACGCTGCCGCCTGGAACAGCGTCCTTGACGGTGGCGACAATTACGTCGCCGATGCCAGCGAAGCGTCGGACTGAGCCACCGAGAACGCGGATGCACAAAAGTTCACGTGCACCAGAGTTGTCGGCGACGCGCAGACGCGATTCCTGCTGAATCACTATGGGTCTCCTGACCTGGATTGATGTGCGACAAGATTTCCGTCCTTGCCACACGCGGTCTACAAACTTGCTGTGCGCGAACTTTTACAACGAACACCGTACGGCGTCGATGGGTCTCGGACCGGCGATTCGGAAACGCACCACTGCGGACCGACCAGCTCTCGCAACTAACATATTGAACCACATGAACTAGCTACTTCCAAAACACAAAAAGCAGGGTTTTCACTTCACAGCGGTTGCGTCCTTTAGCGGGGTGCATCTGTAGCCCGTGGTAAACCTCGTACTCTTTGAATCCAGCCTTTCCTCTGCCCCTCAGCAACCCCTGACTCAGCAGTTGGTAAAGACCGTGCTTCCACGGCATCTTCCAGCGGCAGGGTCAGCTCAATGCAGAAGTAGTGAACTAATGGACTTAACCGAAATTTTCGATACCAAGGTTTCTATCGATCAGTATCTAGAGGCCGGCTGGCAAACCCTTTATATGGTGGGCATTTCCCTCTTCCTGGGGACAATAGGCGGAGTTACCCTGGGAATCATCCTGGCCCTTGCTCACCCGCAAGGCATGTACCCCAACCGTGTGCTGTTCAGGATCACAGACTTCCTAGTCAATACGGTGCGCTGGTGCCGCTTACCATCTTCATAGCGCCTTCATAGCGCCGTTTATGGCTCGCCTCATCGAGCAATCGGTGCTGGAAGTTGGTGAAGGCATCCTAGAAGCAGCGGAATCCATGGGCGCTTCCCTATGGCAAACCATCCGCTATTTCTTGCTGCCGGAGGCTAGGGCTTCGATAATCTTGGCACTGACTACATCCACCATCACCTTGATTTCTGCCGCCGCGATGGCGGGCACCATCGGTGGTGGAGGCGTCGGTGACTTGGCGGTCTCCTATGGTTATCAGCAATTCGACACCGTAGCCATTATCTTCACCGTGATTATCCTCATCGTGGTGGTACAAGCAATCCAAGGCTTGGGCAATGCGCTCGCCCGTCGGGCGCGCAACGGCGCCTAATGAATACCAACAAGTAAAAAGGCTGGGGTTTATCCCCAGCCTTTCTTGTATCAGAAACCCCAGCCCTTAAGACGTAGCTTCCCTCGCAGAAGTCTCCGCAGTCTCCTGCCCAGCCTTTGGGTCAACGGTAAATAGGTCAGTTCCAGAACCGATGAGCTCGCCCTCGCGGAAAGCCTCGGTGGGAATAACGGGGCCGGTCTTCTTGGCGTTGGACACAACGATTGGCGTCGTTACCGGCAGTCCCGCTTCCTTAATGGCCTCGATATCGAATTCAGCCAGGACCTCGCCTTGCTTGACGGTATCGCCCTTATTGACGTGTGAGGTGAAGTGTTCGCCCTTGAGGTTTACCGTATCGAAGCCAATGTGCATAAGGATGTCGATCGACCCCACCTCTGGGTCTTCCACGCGCAGGGCGTAGGCGTGGTGGGAGGGGAAGGTCACGGTGATGGTGCCATCGGCAGGCGCGACGAGCTTGCCGACGGTCGGTTCGATCGCAACGCCTTTACCCAGCTTGCCCCCGGCGAACATGGGGTCCTCAACTTTAGATAGGGGCACGGCATTTCCCTCTAGCGGGGAAAAGATCGTCGCGGCATCCTCGGCCGCGGAAGTACTGGCAGCAGACTCTTCAGCGGCCTCGGCAGCCAAAGCCTGCGCGGCGGGCGGATTGATCTCATCAGGGTCAATGGTGCCATTGCGATGGATGAGCACGCGCCCGTATAGGTAAGCCCCGATGAAGGCTACGGCGAAGGCGATGACACCACACAACAAGAAGGTCGGGACAAAGCGGGGAACGGAGACGAAGCCAATGAAGCCGGCGGCACCGAGGGCATCCGCAAGCACGCCAAAAATGGCGATGAACGTAGAGGCGATGGCTGATGCCGCCATACCGATATAAAACGGCCAACGCAGGCGCAGGTTAACACCGAAGATCGCGGGCTCAGTAATACCAAACAGCGCCGAGATACCGGAGGCACCGGCCAAGCCCTTGAGCTTTTCGGAACGCGCCAGGAAGTACACGGCCAAGGCCACACCACCCTGGGCGATATTGGCCATCGAGGCAATGGGGAAGATGAAGGAACCGCCCTCATTCCACAGCATCGTCTCAATGGGCGGGAAGGATTGGTGTAGACCGGTAATGACGATCGGTGAATAAACCAGACCGAAAAGGAAGCCGGCCACAGGACCTGCAAAGTTATACAGGTTGGCCAACCCCATGCCCAACCACTCACCGGCGGTGCGCAAGATTGGGCCCAGCCCCATAAAGGTAATAAAGCCGGTCACCAGCAGGGTAAGCAGGGGCGTGAGCATGAAGTCCACGGTGCCCTTGAGGTGCTTGTGCAGGAACTTTTCAATTGTCGCCAAGATCCAGGCGATGACCAGAATGGGCAAGATGGAGCCCTGGTAGCCGGCCTGGGCAACGTCTAAGCCAAAGATATCCCAGTAGGGCATCTCGCCATTTTCAATAGCCTCAGCAACGTTATAGCCGCTAACCAAATCTGGCATGACCATCGCCATGGCCATGCCCGCACCGAGGAATTCATTACCGCCAAAGCGCTTAGTAGCAGTAAAGCCCACGAGGATAGGAAGGAAGGCAAAGGGGGCGGATGCCAGGAGGTTGACCAGCCCGGCAAACCCTTCCCACGAGGGATACATTTCGATGACTGATTGATCCCCAAATAGTCCCGGCGCGGTCAGCACATTATTTAATGCCATCAATAGACCGCCGCCGAGCAGGATTGGGATTAGCGGAACAAAAATATCCGCCAAGACCTTGACCGCACGGGAGAACCAGTTCCCGGATTCCGCGGCAATATCTTTTAGCCGATCGGTGGACACGGCGACGTCCTTGGAAATGGACTTTGTCATTTCCTGAAAGACGATATTGACATCGCCCGGTCCCACGATGACCTGGAACATGCCACCGGCTTCGAAGGTGCCCTTCAGATCTGGATCGTTGTCTAGCGCTGCGGTATCTACCTTGTCCGAATCATCCAACACCATGCGCAAGCGCGTGGCGCAGTGGGCAAGGGCAATAATATTATCTTCGCCGCCTAATGCCTTCAGGGTGCGGGCGGCGACATCTTTATGCTCCATGGACCAACCTTTGTTATTTAGGTCGCATCAAATGACCAAATGTGATTTACCACTTCCCATTTAAGTCTGTTTGGGCCAAAATGTCCACAAAGCAAAAAGCTATCGACCCTAGTTCCGCAAGGTCTTAGTCCAGCGGCTCCCATGCCTGCCACGGAGCATCACCAAAAACCGCGAATGCCGCGGCGATGCGACCGTCGCCGGCAAAGACTTCTACGGCGCAGCCATCAGCGATCAGCCGCATTTCTCCATCGGGGCAGGCGATCGGCTCACCACCATTGAAAGAGATGGTGCCACCGCCTTGCACCACGCGGAACGCTTCGTTGCCAGTGGCATCGACAAGCGCATATGCCCCCTCCCCCGTGACATCAATGGTCGAGCCAAAGCCCTCCCTGCCGCCGGTTTCCGGCAGCGCAGACCACAGCGGTTCTTGGCACAGGTAGTTATCCTCCAGCCACAGCCGCCGCGGAATAGTCAAGGTATGCACCCACCCCTGCGTTGGAGTTTCGTCATGAGCGGGCATGCCCATCCAGCCCAGCAGGATGTTTTCCTCGGTTGCCTGCGGCGCATAGAACTGCGTGCCGTGATCCAGCAGGGTAAAGCCGCGCTCAACGTGAAAATTAAGCCCATCCAAGGTCCCGACGACGTAGCCGCAACGGTCCGTCTCATCCTGTGGACAGAAAATGAGCACGTGCTTATCCCCAAAGGTCAGCAGGTTGGGGCACTCCCACATATAGCCACCGGGAAGCTGCGCGGGATCATCAAAAACAAGCTCTCCCTGGAAATCCCACTGCTTTAAATCCTGCGAGTAATACAGCACGATGGTTCCGCGTTCGTCTTCCGTTTGCGCACCAATGACCATGCGCCATCCCTCCCCAGCGCGGGAAATATGGGGATCGCGGAAGTGGCCGGTATATCCCTCCGGGGAATCAGCAATAAGCGGGTTCGCGGCATCGCGGACATAAATCCCGCCTTCCGGCCCGGAGGGGTCCATGACCCGCACGCGATTCTGTGAGGGGATGCGGCGCCCGGCTTCTTTCAGGTTTCCGGTATAAAAGAGCCACATGTCAGTGCCGTCAACCACGGCCCCGCCGGAGTAGCACCCATCCTTGTCATAGGGCAGGTCAGGATAGAGCGCATCGGGGTAATGCCGCCACGGAGTAGGCGCGGACACCGTCGTGGTGGCGTGACCCCAGCCAGTCCGCTTGGGCTTGTGCGGAAAGGCAGGGTCATGCTGGTAGTAGGCGTGCAGAATATCGCCATCCACAAAAAGGCCATTGGGGTCATTGAGGCGGCCCAGTGGCGGGGCCAGGTGAAAGTTCGGTCGGTGGTTCATGTCCCCGATACTATGGAACTATGACTATTCATGTGTGCGGCGAAGGCCTCGTGGACCTAGTTCCAGTATCCCCTGGCCGCTTGAATGACCTCACCCCGGCACTGGGCGGCGGGCCCTTCAATGTGGCCATCGCCGCGGCGCGCTTGGGCGCGGACGTGGCGTTTCAATCGCGGATTTCTACCGATGGCTTTGGCCAGGAATTATTCCGGCGCCTTGAGGAAGAAGGCGTCGAGACCGCCCACGTGCAGCGCGGGGAGGAACCGACCACCTTAGCGGTAACCACCATCGCGGAGAACGGCACGGCCTCCTATAACTTTTATGTGGAAGGCACTGCGGATCGCTTCGTTGAACCCACACTAGTTCCGGCAGATATTGCCTGCTTCGGCACCGTTTCCTTGGCCTTGGAGCCGGGTGCTTCCCGCTACGCGCAGCTGCTCAGGGACTTCGCCGCACAGGGAACGCTCGTCGCCCTTGATCCCAATATCCGACCCTTTTATGCCACCGACGCGCATAAGAAATTCTTGGCGGATTTGCTGCCACACGTCTCTGTGCTGAAGCTATCGGATGAAGAGGTGGACTTTTTAGGCGAGGACTTCACCTCCCAGGTCCCCATCGTGGTCACCACCCGCGGCGGCGATGGAATTAGCGTCAGGGCTGGGGATATTTCCCTCGACGTTCCCGCAGCCGCGGTAGAGGTCACCGATACCATCGGCGCCGGCGACACCATCATGGCCGCCCTGTTGGCGCAACTGGATGAACGCGACCTCGATGCGGACAAGGCCGCAGCACTAAGCGCCGAACAGTGGCGCGATATCCTCCACTTCGCCGCCACCGCGGCCGGCATCACCGTCTCCCGCACCGGCGCCAATCCCCCACTGCGCAAGGAAGTAGAGTCTGCCCTATGAGCTACACCAAGCGCACGATGTGGATACACCTGGGGTTATTCCTCTTAGCGTTCCTCGCCTTCATCCTCCCCGTTGTCGTCGGCACCGCAGCCCTGCTCCCACTGTGGCTCTCGGGTGGATTAAGCATCGCCCTGGCAGCGGCCGCGCTTATCGATGCCGCCTTTAAGTTCTTCGCTCCCGCTTCCCCACGCAGTCTCAAGCTGCTCTCCGGAATCGCCGGCATCGTGCTGCTGGTGGGCTGGGGAATCTGGATCTACATCTACGGCAATATGGCGGAAGTAGGCACGGGCACCTACCGCATTGGCAATTTCCTCCTCAGCGTCGGCTGCGTGCTCAGCCTCTTCATCATCGCGATTTCGGTTTTGGATATCCGCCGGTTGGCGCGGCAGTAGCCGATCTGAGCAACACGCTCCCCGCGCTTAGCGGGGGGGAGCGCTTACTTGTCGCTGGGGAGGACGCGGCGGGGGACGATAATGGGGGCATCGCCAAGCGGGTCGTCCCAGGCCTCCGCCTCGATGCCATAGGCCTGCGCCAAGACCTTGGGGGCCAGCGCTTGCTTAGGTGCGCCGCGCGCGATGATATCGCCAGCTTTCATTACCACCATGGAATCGGAGTAGTGGCCCGCCAGCATGAGATCGTGCAGGACCACAACCACCGTTTTGCTGGCGCGCGCCTGTGTTCGAGCCAGCTCCAGCATGCTCATGGCGTGGGCGGGGTCGAGGAAGGTCGTGGGTTCATCGAGAAGCAGCACCGGCGTATCTTGCGCCAACGCTAGCGCTAGCCAGACGCGCTGGCGCTGCCCACCCGATAGGGAGGCGATATCGCGCTCGAGGAAGTCCACAATGTCCGTGGCTTCGCAGGCGTGGGCGATGATCTCTCGGTCCGTAGGAGAAAGGCCGCGCATCCTGCCCTGATAGGGGTGGCGCCCGCGCGCGACCAACTCGCCCACCCGCAATCCATCGGGGGCCACGGGGTGCTGTGGCAGCAGCGCCACCTGCTGCGCGGCTTCCTTCGCGTTCATCGCATGCAGGTCGGCGTCCCCGACCATAACGCTGCCCTGCCGCGGGGCCAGGATTTTAGACAGCGTCTTGAGCAGCGTGGACTTGCCGCAGCCATTGGGCCCGATGAGCGTGGTGACCTCACCGGCGCGTGCATGCAGATCGACGCCGGCGAGAATATCCTCGCCGTCCTTATATCCCGCATGGATGCCGGTGGCCTGGAGGCTGCACCGGCGCTTCGAGCGCGTGGGCTGATTATCCGTCATATCTTTTCCTTCATCCACGTACGAGTGTGTAGGACTTTGTGGTTGCTTCGCTCGCCCAATCCTCGCTGTGGCGCGCCACAGCGATTACGTGCGCCGGGCCGCATTCCACACCAATACCACCAGGGCGCAGCCGCCGATGACCGAGGAGACCGCGCCCACCGGCGCGTTGACCGGAATCGCGCCGGCGATAACCGCGCACACGGTCAGCAGCGCCGCGCCCGCGGCTGCCGATGCCACCGGCGATGGCGTGGGCGTGCGCGCCACCATCCGCGCCAGGTGCGGCGCCAGCAGGGCGATAAAGCCAATGGGCCCAACCACCGAGACCACCACGGCGCAGATGCCGGTTGCCGCAATGAGCAGCAGAGCGCGCTGGCGGGAGATATTCACGCCCAGGGTGGTGGCAGAGGAATCATCATGGGCAAGCAGCGGCAGCTCCCGCGCGCACCAGATGCCTATGGCGAGAAACGGTGCTAATGCCACGAGTAAGGGCACGATGACCTCCATGCGCACGAACCCGGTCGAGCCCGCAAGCCACGTTTGTGCCTCGGCCGCGCGCTGGATCTGCGCGCTGCGCATCAAATACGCCACGACGGCCTGAAACATCAGCGATAAGGCGATGCCGACGATGACGATGCGATTGCTCGTGCCGATGCCGCCCAGGACGGCGAGGAGGATGACGACGAGAAGGGCGCCGATCATCGCCAAGCATGCCCGCCACCAGAAGTCCGGGATGCCGTCCGCGAAACCGGGGCGAGAATGCACGGTGCCCAGTACTACCAGCACCGATGCGCCGCCGGTCACGCCCAGGATATCCGGCGATGCCAGCGGGTTGCGCGCCATGGTCTGCGTCCAGGAACCGGCCACGCCGAGGGCGGCGCCGACGATGACGGTGGCGATGGCGACCGGCAAGCGCAAGTCCCACACCACCCTGATGTGGCTCTCGCTGCCGCCGCCGGTGAGCACATCGAGGACCTGCCGCGGGCTCAACTCCAAAGGCCCTTGCCCCAGCAACACCAGGTAGGCGCCAAAGGCGATAAGGCCGAATACCAGCGTCGATGCGAGCACGCGGACGTGCCTGCGACGCTGCTGCGCTTGCAGGGTACTGCTTATTGTTGTCATGCGTTATCGCCCCACGCTCTGCCCACGCCGCGGTGAGCGCCCCAAATGAGGAAAGGCGCGCCCACGATGGCAAGAACGATGGACATCTCTAGCTCCGAGTTACCCACAATGAGGCGGCCGATGATGTCGGCGGCAAGCACGGCGCAACTGCCCAGGAGCGCGGAGGGCAGGATCATCGTGGCAACGCTGGGGCCGACCACCCGCCGCACGATGTGGGGAATGGCGAAGCCAACAAAGGCGATGGGACCCGTTGCCGCCGTCGCGCTGCCGGCCAACACCACGACGCTTAGTGCCGCGCCCACCCGCGCGGTAGTGGGGGATCCGCCCAAGGCGAGCGAGGACTCTTCCCCCATGGCCAATAGGTCAAGCGGCCTGGCCGCCATTGCCGCGCACGCCAGGCCGATGAGCAGGCCAATACCCGCAATGGCGACGTCTTCTGGGCCGCGCCCAAAGGTCGAGCCGATGGTCCAGCGCCGCATGCTATCGAGGACGTCCGTGGAATACAGGCCGATGATCACCGCTCCCGATCCCAGAGCGGCGGAGACGCCAGCGCCGACCAGAATGAGCGTTAGCGGATCCTGAAACCGCCGGGAGACGGCCAGGACCAGCAGCGTGGTAATGCCCGCGCCGACAAGCGCGAAGGAGGTGCGCATGCCGGTGGTGGTAGCAATGCCAATGGCCGTGCCTAGGGCAACGAAGAACGACGCGCCTGCGGTAATACCGATAAATCCGGGGTCCGCTAGCGGGTTCCTGGTCCACGATTGCGCCAAGACACCG
>NZ_JBEHFY010000034.1:0-16869 GCF_040225815.1 Corynebacterium sp. KPL2895 | reverse complement strand
AGCCCACGATCAGCGCCACATAAATGGCCAACACGAGCTGGTGCAGCCGGCGCCGAAAAACCGCGGGCGTATAGCGCGGGGCCACTTACTGGCCCACCTTCTGCGTGAGCTTATCCTGCAGCGTCCGGCGCGTGGCACGGGTGGTCTGCGCCTCCACGATGGTGATGCCCGTGGAGTATTCCTTGAGCTCTGCCAGGGTATCCAGCAGCTCCTGCGGGGTGGTCACCAGGCGGTAGTCTGCGTCATAAGCCTCTGCCAGCTTGTCGATGCCCACCCCATGCGGCGTTCCAAAGGCCGGCTCGAAGGCATCGCGAAGCGCGGGCGCGCCTTGTTCCAGGGTTTCAAAAATGCCGCCGCCATTGTCATTGGCCACCACGATGGTGAGGTTTTCCGGCCGCGGCTGGTCCTCCGGGATCAACAGACCATTGGCATCGTGCAGGAAGGTCACATCCCCTACCAAAGCCATCACGCGTGGGGCGCGCCAATTGGTGGGATCCAGCGATTGCGTGGCCAGGGCGACGCCAATGGCTTGGGACACTGTGCCATCGATGCCGGCCACCCCGCGCGGGGCGTAGGTATCCACGCCGTCAAAGGGCATACCGATGAAGGAGGCATCGCGCACCGGATTCGAGGCGCCGAGGACCACCGCGTCATTGACCGCAAGCGTATCGCCTACCGCCGCCGCTACGTGCAGTCCGGTAAACCCGAGCTCTTCTTCCTCCAATGTTGCGCGCACGGCCTCGCTGGCCATGTCGGTCGCGCCCTCGCAAATCTTGAGCCACTCGCGGCTTGGCTCCCCGGTGACCTTGACGGTGGTGCCAAGGCGCGCGTTATCCCCGCGCTGGTTGGTAAAGTCCGCCGTGCGCGAGAGCACCACCAGGTCGATATCCGGGTCATTCATCAGCGCGAGCACGCCGCGGTGCAGCGTGGGGTGGCCCACCACGATGACCTGCTCAACCTTGGTATTGACCACGTAGTCATTCGCAGAGACCTGCGCCTTGCGGAAAATGTGCGCCGCGGCCGGGTGCACGGGGTGGAACGGTCCCGGCGCGGAGGGCTCCGCGATGGTCGGTACGTCTTCTAAGCCCTCGACCTCCCAGGCCTCATCGCCGGCGATGACGAGGGTATTTTTGCTCAAGTCCACAGCGACCTCGCCGTGGTCATAAAACCGTGGGGTGGCCGCGCGAGTGCCATCGCCGCCGACTCGTTCCGGCAGGCTATCTCCTACCAGCGGCGCGTCAAAGGCGATATTGATGTGCACCTGGAGATCGCACTCGAACCGCTCCGCAAGGGAGGCGATATCTTTGTGCTCATTGACCTGGGTGGTTTCTGCATAGACGCCAAAGATGCCGTCTTGCACGATGGTTTGGGAGGCGCCAGTGCCGATCAACCGCTCTGGGCGGTCCGCACTAATAATGGCGAGCGGGGTATGCGAATAGTGCGCCTCAACCATCGCGGGCAGCGTATTGGCCACGGCCGTGCCGGAGGTCATCACCACCCCGACGTGGCGGTGCTGCACGCGCGCCATGCCTAGGGCGGTAAACGCAGCGCCGCGCTCATCAATGCGCGTATGCACCCGGATATCCTCGCGCGCCAAGAGCGCAAGGGACAGCGGTGCGTTGCGGGATCCCGGGCACAGCACCACATCGGTAAGGTGGCGCGCCAATTGGGCGGCCACCTGTTCAGCCAGCTGCATCGATTCATTCATGCTGCCAGATTTTACCTACTGCGGCGCAGCGGCTGGGAATCGGCAAACGGCAATCCCGCCGCACCCTGCCGTGCCGCGCCGCCGCACCGCCGCTACTGCTGCCTAGCCTTGCTGCTGGTTGCCGCTATTGCCAAAGAGATCCCGCAAGAGGCGCTCCACGTCGAGGTCATCGCCTTCTTCCAGGCGGTCCTGGATTTCCGGTGGCAGCTCGGTAGGAATATCTTCTGGGAGTTCGTCTTGCAGCTTTGGCAGATTGCGCAAGCGCTCAGAAATGCCAGGACCGGCATCCTCGGTTTCGGTCACCGTGGTGGGCACCTGCGTGGTCGTGGTTTCCGTCACCGGTTCTGGCGCGGGCTTATCGGCATCGCTCGCGGCATTGCGCCACAAGAAGAACAGGGCGCCCGCTGCCAGGATGGCTACCACGGCGATGGCGGCAAAGACCCCGGCCATCCCGCCGTTTTTCTTTCCCCTACCGCGCTGATCCGGGTCATAGTCCGACGGCACCGGCTCATACTGCTGCTGGGCGTATTGTTGCTGGCCATACTGTTGCTGACCGTACTGCTGCTGGCCATATTGCCCGCCGGGCTGCTGATAGTTTTGTTGGTAATTCTGCTGGTAGTCGGCGCTTGCATCGAATTGCCGCGTCTCATTCTGCGGCTGCTGCGCGCCCGGGAAATACTGCTGCGGGCGCTGGTTGCGGGCATCACCGGCCGCGCTATCTGGAACGCGGCCTATCTGGCGCGTGGCATCCTCGGCCGGGCCAGACCACTGGCGGGTCTCGTCAGTGCCGCGGTCATCATTATGAGAGCCTTTTCGGCCATTGGAACCGTTTTCACCAAAGCCATTATTTGTCATGCCTACCAGATGTACATCATTTTCCTGTGAGTTCCCAGGGAATCTCCCAGATGCCAGCGTTGAACCAGGGAGGATGCTAGCTCTGGCGCTGACGTGCCCGCAGCGCCCTACCGGTCGCGGTATCTTCCGCGGCCAGCTGGCTTGGGGTGGCATCGGCGATAATCTGCCCGCCGTCTGCACCGGCGCCAGGGCCCATCTCAATGATGCGGTCCGCGCTCGCCAGAACGTTGAGATCGTGTTCGATGACGATCACGGTATGCCCGGCATCGACAAGCTTGTGCAACTCCGCATTGAGCAGGGCAATATCGGCCGGGTGCAGGCCGGTGGTGGGCTCATCCAGCATGTAGACCGTGTGCCCGCGCCGCGAATTGCGGGAGCGCTGCAGCTCCGTGGCGAGCTTGATGCGCTGCGCCTCACCGCCGGAAAGCTCCGGCGCGCCTTGTCCTAAGCGGAGGTAGCCCAGGCCCACGGCCTGCAGCGTGGCGATGGCGCGGTGAATCTTTGGTTCCTCGGCAAAGAACTCGGCGGCCTCATCCACGGTGAGCTCCAGCACCTCTGCGATGCTGCGCCCGTGCCAGGTCACCTCGAGGGTCTCATCGTTGAAGCGGGCACCACCACATTGCGGGCAGGTGGTATAGGAACCCGGCAAAAAGACCAGTTCTACCTCGATTTTTCCGGCGCCACCACAGGTGGGGCACTGACCCTGCTTGACGTTGTAGGAAAAGCGCGAGACCGTCCACTTGCGCTCCTTGGCCTCCGGGGTGGAGGCAAAGAGCTTGCGCACGTTATCGAAAAGGCCGGTATAGGTGGCCAGCGTGGACCGCGGGGTGCGGCCAATGGGTTTTTGGGAAATCTGCACCAGACGGGAGACCTTATCCAGGCCTTCTACCCCGGCAAGCGAGAACTCGTGGCCGGCTTCGTCTGCATCATCTTTATCCTCATCGGCCACGGCGGTGGCGGACTCCTTGAGGGTTTCTGCCAGCACGGTGCTCACCAGCGTCGATTTACCGGAGCCCGAAACACCAGCCACAGCGGTAAATTGCCCCAGCCCAAAGTCCACATCGAGCTCGTCGATGCTGCGCGCGGAAATGCCGCGCAGGCGGAGGTGGTTGGAGGGGGTGCGGGGGGCATCGGCAAGCGCGAGCTCACGCTGCGCCAAGGCGCGGGCGGTGGGGGTATCGGCGTCGTAGTCCTGGACCGGCCCGGAATAGACCACCTTGCCGCCACCCTCACCGGCGTAGGGGCCAACGTCCACGAGCCAATCCGCCTGGGCCACCAAATCCATATCGTGTTCCACGAGCAGCACCGAATTGCCGGCGGCGATGAACCGGCGGCACATCTCCAGCACCGCCCCGCGCTCATCGGGGTGCAGGCCAGCAGACGGCTCGTCCAGCACATACGCCACGCCGAAGAGGCCGGAACGCAGCTGGGCGGCGAGCCGGATGCGCTGCAATTCACCCGCCGAGAGGCTCTGGGTGGGCCGGTCCAGGCTCAGGTGCGCCAGCCCCAGCTCCAGGGCGGAGGTAAGCGCCGGCAGGACCTGCTTGAGCAGTAGATCCTCCGCGGAATTCTCCTCCGGCTCCTGCGCGCTGAGCACCTCATAGACCTGGTCCAGCGGCAGCGCGCCCAGCTTGTCGATGCTCATTCCCGCATACGTCACCTTGAGCGCCCGCGGGTTCAACCGCCGGCCGTGGCAGGTATCGCACTCGCGGGATTCCATGAAGGACAACGTGCGCTTGCGCAGCGATTCCGATTGGGTCTCCTGCAGCGTCTTGGTGAGGTAGCTGGCCACCGAGCGCCACGTGCCCTCATAATTGCGCTGAATCTGGTCCGCGCCGCGCAGCGGTTTTACGGTAACCACGGGGCGTTCTTCTGTAAATAGGATCCAGTCGCGGTCTTCCTGCGGCAGGTCTTGCCAGGGCGAATCCAGGTCATAGCCCAAGTTCATGAGGATATCGTGAAAATTCTTGCCCGCCCACGCACCGGGCCAAGCCTTAATGGCGCCTTCCTCAATGGACAAGGTGGGATCGGGCACCATCGATTGCTCGGTGGGCTCGTGCACCACGCCCGCACCTTGGCACTGCGGGCACATGCCCTCTGGGGTATTCGGCGAAAATGCATCCGAGTAGAGCCCCTCAGGGTTATCCCCGGCGCGCGAGTACAACAAGCGCACGCTATTAGATAGCGCGGAGACCGTGCCCACCGTGGAGCGCGCCCCGCCGCCGGAGGTGGATTGCTGCAGCGCCACCGTGGGCGGCAAGCCCTCCACCTGGCTTACCTGTGGGTCCACCGCGGAGCTAATGAGCCGGCGCGCAAACGGCGCCACCGATTCCAGGTAGCGGCGCTGCCCTTCCCCGTGGATGGTGCCAAAGGCCAGGGAGGACTTTCCGGAACCGGAGACTCCCGTCACCGCCACGAGTTGGCCGCGCGGCATATCCACATCGACGTTGCGCAGGTTGTGTAAGTGGGCATCGCGAACCTTGATTGTCATGACCACAATCCTACCCGCGCACCAGCTTCCTAAGGCAACGCTTCGGCCCGCCACCCCCGCCGCGCATTGCCTACCGATCTGTCTACCGCTCCGCCTGCCAAGAATTAATTTCACGCCCGCCCGGAGTGTTCCGGCTGGCGAGCGCGCCCTGCCGCCACCGAGCCACAGGCGGTGCATATTTAGCCAGCGCCCCAACTGATAGACTTCATTGTCTATTATGACGATTCTGCTTGGTCTATAAGCTAGAAGGTAGGGCTTCGCGTTGACCGATAACACTTCATCCATCGCGCTGATTGGACTTGGCCCCCGCGGCATTTCCGTCCTCGAGCGCCTCGTGGCACAACTCAATACCGTCTCTCACCCACCAGAAAAGTTGACGCTGCATCTCATCGATGACGCACAGCACGGCGGCGGCAAGATTTGGGATATCAACCAGCCCAAGTACCTGTGCATGAATACCTTCGCGCACGGCATGACGCTGTTTTCTGAGACCAACTCCACCGTGGAAGCCCCGGTGGTTGAAGGCCCCACCATCTACGAGTGGATCCGCCTGACGCTTGGCGATGCCAACGTGCCCGCCGGCGCCCGCGATTACGCCGCTGCCCACCCGCTCGATCCACAGGTGCTTGAGGAATTCGGCCGCGCAGAGCTGGAGAAATTGCGTCCCGAATCCTATTTGCCGCGCGCGCTCTACGGCCACTACATCCTGTGGGTCTTCCGCTCGGTCCTGCAGGACGTGCCGGAGTGGGTTGAGGTCAAGCAACACCACGCCCGCGTGGTGGATATTGAATCCCGCGATGGCGCGGATATTTTGTACCTCAATAACGACACCACCGTTGAAGCCGGCTCCACCTTGGCGGTCACGGGCTGGCAAAACCAGGGTTATACCGAAAACGAGCGGTGGATCCTTAAGACCTTGGAAGATAACCCCAGCCTGCGCTGGATTCGCGCTGATAATCCCATTGACCAGGGCGTTGACTCCATCGAGGACAATGAGAAAGTCCTCGTGCGCGGGCTTGGCATGGGCTTTTTCGATATCCTCATCCTGTCTACCGTGGGCCGCGGCGGTAAGTTCGTTGAGGATTCCTCCAAGCCTTGGGGCATGCGCTATGAGGCCACCGGCACCGAGCCCACCTTTGCGGCTGCTTCCCGGCGCGGCTATCCCTTCCTGCCGCAATCCGATGAAGGCTCCCTGCCACCGGCCGCGGAAATCCCGCGCCTGAAGAAGGTCGTCGCCGAGCTATCCCACCGCACGGGCGCGCGCTCCATCAACTATGACACCGAGGTGTGGCCGGCGGTTGCCCGCGATGCCTACCAGGCCTATATCGATTCCCTCGCCCGCGTCGAGCCGGAGAGCCTGCGCTCCTCCCGCGAGGAGATCATCGCTGCCCTCGATGCCACTCCGGTGGATGCGGGCGTGGCCTATAACGGCCTGGCTCAGCTCGATGAGGTCATTGCGCACCACACCACCAAGGATTTCAGCCTGTTGCGCTGGATGCACCTGCTCACGGAGGATTTTTCCAACCAGCAGGAGCTCACCGAGCACATCGTGCAGAGCCTGTGCGAGGACCTGGCAGAGGCCCAGAAGGGCCCGGATAGCCCGGTGCGCGCCGCCTTGTGGTCGGTCGGTTTCTCCCGCAAACCCACCCAGGTACTGGGCGCCGAGGGCCGCTATACCCTGGAGTCGCGCCACCACATGTTCGATAAGGCCATTTCCTTGGGTCAGACCACGTGCTCCGGCCCGCCGCCCTTCCGCACGCAGCAATTGCTGGCGCTTGTCGATGCCGGCATTGTCAGCTTCGTCGGCGGCAATCCCGTCTTGGGTACGAATGCCGACGCCGGCGAATGGACCATCAGCTCCAGCGCCTCTGGCGGCAAGCGCATTCCGGGCACGACGCTTCTCGATGCCTGGGTGCACAAGCCCGATATCCGCCGCACCCCGCACGATTCCTTCATGCACTCCCTCGTGGAATCCGGCCGCGTGCGCGCGTTTACGGAAACCGCCAGCGACGGCATCGAGGTACCTACCGGCTCGCCTGCCGAGGACCCCGATACCCGCCAGGTCCACAACGCCGACGGCACCGTGGATGAGCGCCTACACCTCGTAGGAATCCCCGCCCACGCCGAGTACCCAGATACCACCCTGGCCCCGCCCATTCCGGGCACGGATTCGTGGTTCATCCAGGAAGCCGATAAGGCCGCCGTGCACGCGGCCCAGGTAGCCCTCGCGGGGCAAGCGTAGCTATCAGCGAGGGGGCAGGCAACCGCCTGCCCATTACGCTGTTAGCAGTTCCGTTCGGAGGAGCCCAGGATTCATACTCCTAGCCCCATGCTGGGGCAGGTTATGTTTATCTGCGTTCGGACCTGACCCCCATTTGGTGGACACCCGATTAGTGCGGATTTTGTGTCCGTAAGAGAGGATGTTCATTGTGAGTCAACAACGCCAGAAGTACACACCTGAGTATCGACGTGAAGCCGCGAACCTGGTAATCGAATCGCAGCGCCCAATTGCTCATGTAGCCAAAGAAATTGGTGTCGCACCAGGTCTTTTAGGCCGATGGGTAAAAAATGAGCGTCAACGCCTAAGGATCCTCCGATGGATTAAGCGAGGCGGATCTTCGTGCTGAGAATGCTCGTCTGCGTCGTGAGCTGGCAGAAGCCAAGATGGATAACGAGTTTTTGTCACAAGCGACAGCCTTCTTCGCCGCGAAGCAACGCGAGCAGAAAAGTTCGAATTGATGCAGCAGAAGAAGGCTAGCTACAGCATCAAGCGCATGGCACGACCGTTAAAAGTGTCTCGGTCTGGATATTACAAATGGGCCCATATGCAGCAGAAACGCTTATCCGGTAAAGATGATCGGACATCTTTTTATGATGATGTTGATCGCAAGATTCATCAGATCTGAAAAAGACTCCGACGAGGTCTATGGTGCCCCGCGGATTACCGCAGAACTAGGTGAGCGCTACCAGATTAGTGTGAATCGCAAGACTGTGGCTAAGCGGATGCGCCTGATGGGTATTGAAGGGATTTCACCGCGTGCTTTTGTGCCGGTGACAACGATTCAATCTAAGCGTAAATCTGCTCTTCCTGACCTGGTCAAGCGCATGTTTGATACTGGTGGGCTCAACCGGGTGTGGATGTCAGATATTACTTATCTGCGCACTGGTGAAGGCTGGTTGTACTTATGTGTGGTTCGCGATGGTCATTCCCGCAGGGTGCTGGGCTGGGCTATGGATAGCGTGCAAGATACTTCCCTGGTCGAACGAGCACTTCGGATGGCGCATACGCTGCGCGGTGACGTTGCTGACGGTCTCGTGTTTCACGCCGACCGGGGAACGCAATTTACCAGCGAGCAGCTCTGGGAGGTGTGCCGCAACCTAGGGGTTGCCCAGTCTGTGGGGCGTACCGGGGTGTGTTTCGATAACGCGATGGCTGAGTCGTTCTGGTCGACGCTGAAAACCGAGTTCTACGACCGGAAGCGCTGGGCAACCCGCGCTGCTGCGCGTCAGGCTGTGGCTTACTGGATTGAGGTGGTCTACAACCGTCGGCGCCGGCACTCCGCCCTCGGGATGGTCAGCCCTGTCGATTTCGAAAACCACATCACCCAAACCAGAAACGAAGAAAAAATCGCTGCCTAACAACTAGGTAGCTCCACTACGTGTCCACGATTTGCGGGCAACCCCAATCAGGTGTCCACCAAATGGGGTCAGGTCCCGTCGAGACATAGATATAGCCCACCCGCTGCCCACATGAACCGGAATCTTTACTCGCCGACATCACACTCACTACTTTCTGCAAATCTAAAGTCTAGATCCCACTATGCAAGTGTAAAACAATGGCCGAAGTGGCCCTATTTTACAGCAAACATTCTGCCCCAAACCGGCGTAACAATAGGGTGTACCTTGTTCTTCACAAGCCTGACTCATTAATTTCAAAACTATGATAATTAACATAGGCATTAATCTATGTATCCAGGTGTAAAGCGCGCTATCCTAAAAGTGCTGGAAACAGCGACATCATCTTTCCCCAAGGAGTATAAAATGCATAAAGTAGCGAAAGGCCTAGCGGCAGCTTTTATTGCTGTATCTATGTCGACAGCTCAAACACCAGCGATGGCAGTCCAAGCCCCACCATCACAAACGTTCACAGAAACACGTGCAGTAAGTCAAAATCCTGCCGAAACTCCCGCTTTCCTCGGCGGCGAGCTTCATGGACTCACAACTCAAACACTGTCAGTTGATGAATACGGTGAAGTTACCGCAACCATCAATAATGACACCGGAGAAGTGACTACTACTTACCCTGACGGTTCAGCCAAAACAATCACCGCAGAGGAAAGCGCACAAGCACTTCGAGCTCGTCTTAATGAAGCAAGCCCAGAACAGATCGCCGGCCTACAGGCTTCCATGGAAGAGCGCATCTCCAAAGAACAGGTATGCCCTTACGTTGTTGGCCTAGTCGGTGCAGGACATGCTGCATCTTGGGGCAAAGTACTAGCTCTAGCAGCTGTCAACCCCGCGATTGCTGGACTAGCATTTGCAGGTGAAACCGTATTCTGGACATGGGTATCTACCCACTGCTAAAAGGAGAACCTCATGCCACTGTGGATCATCGCAATTGTAGTTTTTGCTGGGGGCAGCATTGGCTATGCCCTTGGTCTAAAAAAGCGAATGGAAGATAATCCAAAGCTCCAAGGAAAAGGCCTTCGAGTTTTGTTTTCAAATAAGTAGAATATTACATTCGCTCCGGTTCGTCACTCATCCGAGTAGGCGAACCGGATTTTTATCAGACTTAACACGTCAAATAGGGGGGTGTTCCTATATAGTTTGTCAATCTCGCGGGTGGGGTGGACGGGGGCGGATCCCTAACTCGGGATTTTTAGGTGTGTTGTTTTTGCGCGCGACTGGTAGCCGACTGGGATTTTTCCCAGTCGGCTTGTTTCGTTGTTAGGGGTTAGGCTGCTGCGGCTTCCTTTGCTGGGGCGGGGTCGCGGTAATACTCGTGGTTGCGCATCATGGCGTAGAGGACGTTGATTCGTCTGCGGGCAAGTGCTACGACTGCGGCGTTGTGTCGCTTGCCTTCCTTGCGCTTTCGTTCATAGAATTGGCGTGAACGCTCGTGGAATCTGATGGATGCAAAAGATGATTGCCATAGGGCGTTCTTTAATTTTTTGTTGCCGGCTCTATTCAGCGAATTCGACATTATTGAAGTGCCTGACTGGTTTGTCCGGGGCGATAGCCCAGCATATGAGGCCAAATGTCTAGGTGTTGGAAAGTCGGACATATCGCCCGCGGTCATGAGGATTTGTGCTGCTGTTTTCGGGCCGATTCCTGGCATGGATAGCAGGATTTGTGTGTGGGGAATGTCGTCGATGAGGTCGATGACTTCCTTTTCGATGTCCTTGCGGTGCTCAAGCTTGGCAAGTGCGTCTTTTGCTGACATTGCTACGCCCATTTCGGCATAGTGTGCACCGGCAATGGATACTGTTTGCTCAGCAATGGCAGCGAATATCGCATCGATAACTGGCTCGGGATTACGCGCTTTATGGCGGCGGGCGAAAGCTATAGTTTTTGTTTTACCGAGGCGTTTGATTTTCGTTGGCCCGCCGTAGCGGGCAAGCAGATGAAGGACCCATTTGCGGTGGAATATTTGGCCGCGAATGGCCTGCTCGAATTGCGGGTAGCAACCAACAAGTGCGCTTCGAATCTGGTTGATGAGCCTGGTGTAGGAGCGTGCTAAGTCTTCGTCGATGCCGTTGAGGACTTTCAACTGGAGGAAGGCTTCTTCGACGCGGTCGACACTGCGAAGGGATTCTGGAAGGTTCTTTGCAGCGTGGGCGATGATGTAGGCATCCCGGATATCAGTTTTGGCGTTTCCGGCATGGATGCGTGAGAGCTGACGCATTGCCAAGCCGGGAAGATAGCGCACATCAATTCCAAGGTCTTGGGCTACCGCGACAGTAAGTCGGCCAATGTTATTAGGCTGGTCAACAACGACAAGGACCTTGTTGTTACCAGAGTAGAAATTCGAAAAGAGCGCGCGTAAAGCCTGCTCGTTTTGATTGATTCGTTTGGACAGGACCTGGGCGCCGTCGATATCTAAGACGCAGGCGTGGTGGAAGTATTTTCCAACATCCATTCCGATGACATAGTCGTAGGTCATGCCAGACCTCCTAGCGAGTTTAATGAGTATGGGACTTCTTTCATCGCTGGTGGTCGGACATACTTCACGCTGGCATCCACATTACTTTGAGACCTCACACACTTGATGTGGGTCAGGTTCCTATTAGCAGTTTGGAGTATGTCACTGCCTTCGGCGGCATCACCCCCTGGATCATTATCAGACAGGGACGAAAATAAGCCATACCGAAGCCAGCGACTAGTTCCACTGCTCCTCAAAAGAAAAGCAAAAGGAACGCAGACAAACATAACCTGCCCCTGCACAGGGGCAGAGTTACGAATCCTGGGTGACCTCAAGCGGAACTGATAACAACGTAATGGGTGTTCCTATATAGTTTGTCAACCTCGCGGGTGGATTAGCCGGGGTTGATTTTTCAGCCGGGGTTGTTTGGCCGTGTTGTTTTCGGGCATGACAGCTAGCCGACTGGGATTTTACCCGGTCGGCTGTCTTTGCTCTTAGTGTCTAGGCTGCTAGGTCTTCCTGTAATGGTGCGGGATCGTGGTAGCACTCGTGGTTGCGCATCATGGCGTAGAGGACGGTGAGTCGTCTGCGGGCTAGTGCTACGACTGCGGCGTTATGTCTCTTGCCTTCACGGCGCTTTCGTTCATAGAATTGCCGGGAACGCTCGTGGAATCTGATGGATGCAAAAGATGATTGCCATAGGGCGTTCTTTAATTTTTTATTGCCGGCTCGGTTCAGTGAGTTCGACATGATCGAGGTTCCGGATTGATTCGTTCGGGGCGATAAGCCAGCGTAAGAGGCTAGGTGCCCAGCTGACGGAAAGTCGGACATGTCGTCTGCGGTCATGAGAATTTGTGCTGCCGTCTTTGGTCCGATTCCCGGCATGGATAGCAGGATTTGAGTGTGGGGGATGTCGTTGATGAGCCTGATGACTTCCTACTCGATTTGTTTGCGGTGCTCGAGCTTTAAAAGTGCGTCCTTTGCTGACATTGCTACGCCCATTTCTGCATAGTGTGCACCGGCAATGGTGACTGTTTGCTCAGCAATGGCAGCGAATATGGCATCGAGGACAGGTTCGGGGTTGCGTGCCTTATAGCGTCGAGCAAAGGCAGCTGCCTTGGCCTTGCCTAAGCGTTTTATCTTGGTGGGCCCGCCGTAGCGTGCAAGTAGGTGTAGAACCCACTTGCGGTGGATTATCTGACCGCGAAGGGCTTGTTCGAATTGCGGGTAGCAGCCTACTAGCGCACTTCGAATCTGGTTGATGAGCCTGGTGTAGGAGCGTGCTAGGTCTTCGTCGATACCGTTGAGGACCTTCAATTGGAGGAAGGCTTCTTGGACGCGGTCGACGCTGCGGAGGGATTCCGGAAGGTTCTTTGCAGCGTGGGCGATGATATAGGCGTCCCGGATATCAGTTTTGGCATTACCAGCGTGGATGCGTGAGAGTTGACGCATAGCCAAACCAGGAAGGTAGCGCACGTCGATTCCGATATCTTGAGCAACCGCGACAGTTAGTCGACCAATGTTATTTGGCTGGTCTACGACGACAAGGACCTTGTGGTCGTGTGCGCTGAACGTTGAAAAGAGTGTGCGCAGGGATTTTTCGTTTTGGTTGATGCGCTTAGATAGCACCTGGGCGCCGTCGATATCTAAGACGCAGGCGTGGTGGAAGTATTTGCCAACATCCATGCCGATGACATAGTCGTAGGTCATGCCAGACCTCCTAGCGAGTTGAATGAGTATGGGACTTCTTTCATCGCTGGTGGTCGGACATACTTCACGCTGGCATCCACATTACTTTGAGACCTCGCACATTCTGTGCGGGTCAGGTTCCTATTAGCAGTCTGGAGTATGTCACGAGAGTGTCTAATGGTTTGTGTGTAGGTTCCCAACCTGCATAAGGAGATAAGCCAGAATGACTAGTGTGGCACGACGAGATCCGGCTGATAAGGCCAAGATTGATGCGATTGAAAAGAAGCTTCTTGCTAACCCTGAAATCGCGAAACTTATTGATGAGCTAGGCACGTCCACCACGGATGCTAATGACCTGGTTCGCGGTATGTTGCAAGCTTCAATTACCCGCGGGCTGAACGCGGAAATGGATACTCACCTGGGCTATGCATCCGGTGATAGAGCAGCTAAAGCTAGTGCTGGAACGGATAATTATCGCAATGGGACGTATCCGAAAACCGTAGATTCTAATTACGGTCCAGTAAGCATTGATGTTCCACGAGATAGAAACGGCACGTTTTTCTCCTACGATGGTGCCCAAAGGCTCGAGGAGATTGACCGACGTTGATGACATGATTGTCAGCTTGTATGCCGGTGGGATGACCATTCGGGATATCCAGCATCACATGGCTACTGCCCTGCGGGTAGATATTTCTCATGAAACAATCTCTGCAGTAACTGATGCCGTCGGCGATGAGGTTATGGTCTGGCAAAACCGCCAGCTAGATGAGTTCTACCCCGTTATCTTCCTGGATGCGTTACGCATTAAAGTCCGCGATGGTGGCCGAGTGGTCAACAAATCCGCGTACATGGCAATTGGTGTGGATCTTGACGGTATTAAGCACATTTTGGGCCTATGGATTGCCAAAGAAGAAGGCGCTTCATTTTGGGCGCAGGTATGTGCCAATCTTTCTAACCGTGGGGTCAAAGACGTCTTTATTGTCTGCTGTGACGGGCTGAAAGGCTTGCCAGAAGCAGTAGAGGCAACGTGGTCGAACTCTATGGTGCACACCTGTATCGTGCACCTGATTCGCGCAGCTAACCGATGGGTAGCCTACGGGGATCGCCGAGGCGTATCGGCCGCGTTGAAAAAGATTTACACCGCTGCAGACGAATCCACAGCTCAGGTTGCTTTAGACGAATTTGAAGCCTCTGAATTAGGAGAAAAGTATCCCCGCTCAGTCAAGGTCTGGCGGGATGCTTGGGCGCGTTTGTACCGTTTCTGCAGTTCCCGCCAGCAGCCAGGAAGGTAATCTATACGACGAATTCGATTGAATCATTCAACAATGAACTGCGTAAAGCTACCCGCAACAGGGTGCAGTTCACCAACGATGAATCAGCGCTGAAAACGCTGTGGTTGATGATCTGCAATATTGAAGACAGACGAGCTGCCAAGAGGGCGAAGCAGGGCAAACGGGCCTCAGCGACAGCCGGCAGACTCGTGGAAGGAGCACGAGTATCCGGCTGGAAACAAGCCATCAACCAAATGGCCGTGGCCTTTCCCGACCGCTTCGACAAATACCTATAGTCCGACCCCACACACAAACAACTTGACACGCTCTACAGCGACCGTTGTATTCAATAAGTACCCACTGCCCCTTAGACCACCTCAGTTCCACGTGGGAGGCTCCGAAGTTTACTTCCAGAGCGTCAAGGAGCGATAAGGTATATTCCACGGCACCGGAATAGTGGTTGTCCTCCGGTCCTACTGTGATAGCTGAATATATGTGGGGAGCTCCAGATTCCTCCGTAAGTCCGTATCGGAAAACTTCGGTCACAATATGACGCCCTTCGGCTGTCACCGTGTTCACAAAATATTGAGGTCCGTCTACGTACTCCTGAAGAACCACGGAGGGTGATTTTTCTCCTAGCAAAGTCGTAGAATTTTGAATGGTAGTAATCGCCTGAAGAGTCTCGGGTTCTGTTTTGCAGAAATAGACATGGTCACTGCCCCCGCTTCCCACAGGCTTGACAACACAATCCTTGACCAGGGACGGGTCTAGATAAAGGCTGTCTTGTGCAGAAGCGGAGGATAGGGTAACAGACCTTGGGGCACGCAGTCCATATTGGTGAGCAACTTCAATCATTCCTTGCTTATGGCGACGGTGCCAGATCTTCTCTCTACCGTTATGCGGTAGTCCTAACTCAGCTGAAACCCACTCAGCTATGGATACTCCTGATTCGCTTCCCGGCACAACAAGGTCAAATTTTTCTTGGCTACATTCCCGGAGTAGGGCCAGGGCCCATGGATCGGAAATGCTCCCGTCTTCGTTAGCTGAGATGGCATACGGCGGGTTAGCAGTAGCAACCTCTACGTCCCTTTTTGGCGCAGGGTTGCCACCAGATCGGCGCCACTTGAAGAATCATCAACTACTAATATTTTCATTTTTCCGTGTTCCCCACATTGCTTGGCTTATGGTTATTGCCACAATGAGCATCAACAAAGTTAACTGAATTGGTTCGACTTGAGAGCCCAATGCCACCTCGGTAGCCATCACCACGGCCGGAAGGGCCGCGATGATCAGTGCCGAGATGAAAGGCGGCGCTAAGGTAATTCCCCACTGCAAGAGCAGGATAGGAAAAGTAATGCACATCACCGATAGCAGGACGATTGACAGGGTAGAGCCTCGAAGCATCTCCGCTTCCACGGAAAAGAAAGCCACGAGACCGCTAATAATCCAAGCTAAGTGAAACCTCACTGCTGCAATCGTGAGAACGCTGTTCCCTTGTTCAGTAGCCCAGCGCGAGGAGTAAAGCACTCCTACCGCAGAAATTCCTGCGCCTACAGCTAGAGCGAAACCCAGATAAGACTGGGGTGAACTGCTTCCCGTTCCTAGGAAGAAAAAACATAGAGCCAGAACCACTACTGCAGTTGTTGACACCAATGAACTGCTGAGCCTTCTGGCCGACCAAGTCATTATTACTGCGACAATAAAAGGGCCGACTCCTGTTTCGATGACACTTGCTGCAGTGGACTGCATCAAAGTAGTGGAAACATAGAATAAGCAGAAAGCGCCCGCAGTAAACAGATTGAGGCTTGCTGCAGTTATCATTTTCATGGGGGGATGCGGTGTTTCCGTAGCTCGGTATTTTCTACGATAAAACGCTAAATAGACCACTGTGGAGATAATCGCCGCGATAAGAAACGCTGAAAACGTAGTAAAAGTAGATAGCTCTGGGTCTACTTGGGCTCCGACTATCGCAGTGCCGATTCCTTGCCATAGGACAGCTAGGGCTACGATAACCGCCCCTACACCTGGTTTATTGGACTGGATCATAAAACCTTACCCTCAAAATCCGTAAAGTTAACTTAATAGGTGCTGTTGCAAAGTTGGGCGGAGAGCAGCGAAGACTCAGTTTCTCATTCCCTGATGGCCGCTGCGTGTGGGCGTTGTTAGGCCATCTCGAAGATGAAGTGCCCCGAGTTTTGTTCCTAGGCATTTGCCTTGATTTCTATTATTCCCTGTTGCGGGGTCTTCTTCCAAAATTCGGTTTCCACCTCGGCTGGGGTTGGTCTGGGCTGGATTAAATAGACCATGTGGTTTGATCGTGTCTTCCGTGACAGCCCCTTGTTGGGCGGGAAGACTGATAATCATGAAGAAGTTTTCAAAACACACTCCTGAGCAGATCGTGGCCAAGCTTGATAAAGCCCGATCCATGAAGGCCTCGGGTAGTACCGTAGCCGAAGTCTGCCGCGACCTCGGTGTTAGCGAGGCAACCTACCGTCGCTGGGTCAAGCAGTACGGCGAGATGTCCCGCAGCGAAGCCTGCCGCTTTAAAGAACTGCAGGAAGAAAACGCCAAGCTTACCCGCCTACTCGGAGAAGCCGAGCTGGAAAAACCGCTACTAAAAGGAGCATGCGGAGGCAAAAATTCTGACCCCGGCACGCAAATATGAAGCCATTGATTACGCTGTATCCGTGGGCTATTCGGTGCGCTTTGCCTG
>NZ_JBEHFY010000033.1:0-16889 GCF_040225815.1 Corynebacterium sp. KPL2895 | reverse complement strand
GCTTCGTTGGCAGCGATCTTGAAGAGGGTGTTCTTGGCGACGGAGTAGTCAACGTCAAAGCCCAGGTTGTTACGCAGCTCCTGCAGCTGGGATACGGTCAGGCCGCGGTACTCAGTCAAAACGACGGAGCTAGAATCGGCCAGCTTCTCCTTCAGCTCTGCCAAGTCTGCAGTGTTCTTTGGGTTTGCCATTGTCTCTCGCCTCCTTCCAAAACATCTCTTTTATTTTCCGCCGGGGCCTTCCAAAAAGAAAAGCCCCGTGCAAGAGCACAGGGCGTGCGACATGGGAAATGCCGCGGAATGCGCAAAGTGTCTCCTGCGTGGGCCGCCTCCATGGGGGAGAACTTTCAATCCTTAATGGATGACCAACGGTCTTCGGTGAACTTTGACTCGGCCACCAGGCCGTTCAAACTTCACAAGTGATACTACCGTACTTTCCTCGTATTCCCAAATTGCCCAGCCGCGTAGGCTATCTACTATGACTTCCCTCATGTGGTTTCGCGATGACCTGCGCTTATCCGATAACCAGGCTCTCACCCGCGCAGCGCAAGCCGCCACCGATGATAAAGACGGTTCAAAGCCAGAGTTAGTGGCCATAGTTCTCGATGAGCCCGCCTACCCCGGGACCCGACCCCTCGGTGGTGCCAGCAATTGGTGGCGGGAGCGCTCGCTTTATGCCCTTGCGCAGGACCTCGCAACCTGCGGGGTGAAGCTTCTCCGCGCTACCGGGGATGCCCGCGCCGTCATTCCCCGCACCGCCCGGGAGATTGGCGCCGATACCGTCACCTGGACCCGCCGCTACCACGGCCCGCTGCGCGAAGTCGACGCCACAGTAAAAGCAGCGCTCGCAGATTCCGGAATTAACGCCACCTCCTACCCCGGTTTCACCCTCGTGGAGCCATGGGAGGTAACTAATGGCCAGGGCAAGCCTTATAAGGTCTTTACTCCCTTTGGGGCCGCCGCGCGGTCCCAACTCGCTGATGACGAACCGCTGCCCGTGCCGGAATTGCTGTCGCGGCGGGAGATGGGGGCATCGGCAAGCAGCAGCTGGCCCGATCCCAGCGCCGCTGAACCGAAGTGGGCTGCGTCGCTCGCCCAGTATTGGACGCCAGGGGAGGCAGGTGCGCGCGAACGCCTAGCCCAGCTCGACTTAACTCACTATGCCAGAGAACGCGATATACCCGCGCACAACGCCACCTCTCTGCTATCGCCGCACCTGCGCTTTGGCGAGGTATCCCCACGCGAAGTTTGGCTGGCCGCCGCCGAGGAACCCGACACGGAGAAGTTCCACTCCGAGTTGCTGTGGCGCGACTTTGCCTGGCACCGGCTCTACCACCTACCCGATCTGGCCACCCGCAACGTGCGGCAACAGTTCGACCGCTTCGACTGGTCCTGGGATGACCCGCGGCTGAGGGATTGGCAGGACGGGACGACGGGTATACCACTTGTCGATGCCGGTATGCGCGAACTCTGGAAAACCGGATACATGCACAATCGCGTGCGCATGGTGGTGGGATCGTTTCTCACCAAGAACCTGGGAATCCATTGGCGCCTAGGCGAGGAATGGTTTTGGGACACCCTGGTGGATGCCGATGCCGCGTCCAACCCATTTAACTGGCAATGGGTGGCCGGCTGCGGCGATGATGCCGCGCCCTTCTTCCGCATCTTCAACCCTGAAACCCAGGCACAGCGCTTCGACCCCGAAGGCGCCTATATCCGCTGCTGGGCTCCCACGCTATCCACCCCACCCATCGTGGATCTCAGGCAGTCGCGCCAGGCGGCCCTAGATGCCTACGCCGAGATCAAAGGCGCAGACTAACGCTCAATACCTAGACTTTTCGTTCACACCGCAAGGCCTGTTGAACGATGCAAAAGACCCCAAGGAAAATCCTCGGGGTCTTCATTCACGCGCTATGCGCTATCACCGTCTTAGTCGGTGTAGCCCTTCTGCACGGAGCCGTCCACAGGAATGCCTGGGCCGGAGGTGGTGGAGATGGTGGCACGCTTGATGTAGATGCCCTTAGCGGAAGCAGGCTTCAGGCGCTGGATCTCATCCATGAGGGCGCCGTAGTTCTCAGCGAGCTTCTCAGCATCGAAGGAAGCCTTACCAAGGATGGCGTGCAGGTTTGCAGCCTTGTCCACGCGGAAGGAGATCTTACCGCCCTTAACCTCGCTAATTGCCTTAGCAACGTCATTGGTCACGGTACCGGTCTTCGGGTTAGGCATCAGACCACGTGGGCCCAAGACGCGGGCGACGCGGCCAACCTTGGCCATCTGGTCCGGGGTAGCGATGGCAACGTCGAAGTTCAGATTGCCCTCGTTGATCTGCTCGATCAACTCGGAGGTGCCGACGATGTCAGCGCCAGCTTCCTGGGCTGCGGTAGCCTTTTCGCCCTCTGCGAAGACGGCGACGCGAACGTCCTTACCGGTGCCGTTAGGCAGGGAAACGGTGCCGCGCACCAGCTGGTCAGCCTTGCGTGGGTCAACGCCCAAGCGGAAGACGACGTCAACGGTGGCGTCGAAATTCTTGGAGGAGGTCTCCTTGGCCAACTTTGCGGCCTCGATCGGACGGTACAGGCGGGACTTATCTACTAGTTCCGCAGCGGCCTTATAAGCCTTAGACTTGGTGCTCATTTAACAATTCCTTTTCTGGATTGGCGTGGTATTTGGCGGGCCGAAGCTGGCCCTACCACATAAAGTTTTTACTTCTCCGGTGCGCCATCGATGTTAAGGCCCATGGAACGGGCGGTACCAGCGATGATGTGTGCGCCGGCCTCGATGTCGCGGGCGTTGAGGTCCTCGAACTTGGTCTGTGCAATTTCCTTGCACTGATCCCAGGTGACGGTGCCGACCTTATCGGTGTGCGGAACACCGGAACCCTTCTGGACGCCAGCGGCCTTCAGCAGCAGCTTGGCTGCCGGCGGGGTCTTCAGCTTGAAGTCGAAGGAGCGGTCTTCGTAGACGGTGATCTCAACAGGAACCACGTTGCCACGCTGGTTCTCGGTAGCGGCGTTATAAGCCTTGCAGAATTCCATGATGTTGACGCCGTGGGCACCCAGTGCCGGGCCAACTGGCGGTGCCGGGTTAGCGGCGCCAGCCTCGATCTGCAGCTTGATGAAGCCAGATACCTTCTTCTTTGGAGCCATCGAATTACCTCTTTCCTGTGGTACCGAACCTGCGTCACGATGAATAACGCGGCCCGTCCGGATGCTCACCTCAGTGGGCCACCGGAGGATGAAACGATTTACGTGTGCGCACGCAAAAGGCGCACGGCGTTCCAGTCTAGAACACCGTGCGCCCTGCACAAAATCATTTTTTAAGAAATGCGCTCGATTTCCGTCGGCGACAACTCCACTGGGGTTTCGCGGCCGAAGATGGAGACTAGGCCCTGCATCTTGCCGGTCTCCGGGTCAATTTCGGAGATGGTGGCGGACACGGCAGCCAGCGGGCCGGACAGGATGGTAACGGCCTCGCCCACCTCGAAGTCGTGGGCGTACTTCTTGGCCACTTCCTTCTCCGGCATTTCAACGACCTGCTCGCCCTCTTGCTCGTTCGCAGCGGCCTCGCCCTTGGTGGCGGGAGCTTCGTTCGGCATGAGGAACTTAGCCACGTCGCGGGTCTTCACCGGCGTCGCGTTGCCTTCATTGCCCACGAAGGAGGTAACGCCGGGGGTTTCGCGGATGACGGACCAGGCGGCATCGTTAAGCTCAGCGCGTACCAGAACGTAGCCCGGCAGCAGCTTGCGCTTTACAATCTTCTTCTTGCCGTCCTTGTTTTCCATGATCTGCTCGATGGGGACGACGACCTCGAAGATGGAGTCTTCCACCTCAAGGGTCTGCGCACGCATGTCGAGGTTTGTGCGCACCTTGTTCTCGTAGCCGGAGTAGCACTGGATGATGTACCACTGGCCCGGCTGTTTCTTCAGCTCGCGGGTGAATTCGCGCAGGCGCTTGCGGTAAGCGGCGTCCTCGGCCTCTTCCTCGGTCTCGGCGGGGGCCTCTGCGGCGGCCTCGGCCTCCGCCGAAGGGGCATCGGCAAGCGCAGCGTCTTCTGCGCCAGCGGTGTCAGCCTCAGCCGGTGCTGCGGCCTCCTCTTGGGCGTCCTCGACTGCGCTGGCGTGCTCTGCAGCCTGCTCCTGCACGTTGGACTGCATGACCTCCTCTAGGGAGGTTCCTGGGTTTTCGACGTTATTTTCGTCGCTCATGAGTGGTACTCCAAAATGTCATCGGCGCGTGTTGTAGAACCAGCCTACCCGCGGCGCGTGTGGGCAAAAAGTATCCCGCCGTTCCGGAGTGCGGAAACAGCGGGATAAAAGTTTGTGGTGGCCATTCTAGCTAATTAGTCAGAATCTTCTCAACTCCGAGGCCAGCCAGGGTATCGACGCCCCAAACAAGCGCGGTGATGACGATCAAGAAGGCGAACGTGATGAGGGTGTACTGCAGCATCTCTCCACGGGTGGGCCAGACCACCTTCTTCATTTCAGAGACAACCTCGCCGGGGAATGCGGCGACGCCGCCACCCGGGCTCTCGGTGCTGTTTTTATCCTCAACGCGGACGACGTTCTTCTTCGCCGAGTCCGTGGAGGTCGTGGAAGCCGCACCAGAAAGCTGGCGCTTACCGGTAGGACGCGGGGCCGCCGAGTCCTTCGGCTGCTGCTCATCGCTCACAGCTAACCCTCCTTGGGAAATGAAATCTTTTTCTAGGCATGAACCTCCGCCCAGACATAACTTTGTCAACCCTAGCAAAAGGTGCACGGGCAGGAAAGCATGCCAGGGCGGGTGAGCCGCATCTGTGACAAAAACATCCCCGCCATCTGGAAAGCAGATGCCGGGGATCCTTGCAGGGGCGACAGGACTCGAACCTGCAACCTACGGTTTTGGAGACCGTTGCGCTACCAATTGCGCCACGCCCCTATTTTATTTTCCGTGACACTAGAAAGTCACGCGCCGATGACCTTACCAGATACCTAATTCCGCACGGAAACCAGGACGCCGTTAAGGCCATAGGCACGGTAGTAAAAAAGCGCCGTAATGGCGCTTTTCTTTCCCGGTAGCGATGGCGAGAATTGAACTCGCGACACAGCGATTATGAGTCGCTTGCTCTACCACTGAGCTACACCGCCATGGTGAACACCTTCATCCTGCAGGAAGATATTTCCTCCAGACATGAATGGAGCCCCCTGACAGAATCGAACTGTCGACCTTTTCCTTACCATGGAAACGCTCTGCCGACTGAGCTAAGGGGGCATATCCCAGCATCAAGCACGTCAATATTTCGTTGTGCTCTCCGTTGCGGACTTCAATAATGTAACCTGACACCTCCACTTTGCACAAATCGCCACGTCAGCGGGCATAAGTGTGGAAATTTCAGACGCTTATACGATGGTGATCCTGCCCGCCTGGTGTGCTTGAATGAAAGACATGCTGGATCATAAAGACTGTCTTTCTATCGACGCCGCGAAGCTCTACTACAACTCCGGGTTCTCGCAGGCGGAGGTGGCGGCTCACCTGGGGATTTCCCGGCCGACGGTCTCCAAGTTACTCACTCATGCCGCCGAGCGCGGCTTTGTCACCGTGAGTATTACCGATCCCCGCGAGCAGTCCGATGAGCTGGTTTCTGCGCTCTGCGAGCGCTTTTCGCTTGCCGATGCCCGCGTCACCGCCACCCCTCCCGGCGGATCCCTGCTCGCGGATTTAGGCAGCGCTGGCGCCGCCCTATTGGAAGAGCTCATTACCGATCACACCTCGGTGGGCTTGTCCTGGGGCGAAACCATGTCCGCGGTGGCCTCCCATTTGCGCAAGCGGCCACTGGAGGGTGTGGACATCATCCAGCTCAAGGGCGGGCATTCTCACTCGGAGCGCTCCACCAAGGATCTGCAGACTATGCAGGCATTTACCCAGGCCTTTAATGCCGAGGCCCACCTGCTTCCCCTCCCGGTGATCTTCGATTCCGTCGAGGCCAAAGAGTGGGTCTCCCGCGATAGGCATATTGCCAAGATTTTGCAGATGGGGGCATCAGTAAGCGTGGCGGTATTTACCGTCGGCGCGATGAAGAAAGAATCGCTCGCACTTAATTTGGGATATCTCACCGAAAGCGAAGAGGAAGAATTGCTCACCAATGCTGTGGGAGATGTATGCTCGCGCTTTTTCACCACCCAAGGCGACGTTGCCAGCCAGGCGGTGGATGAGCGCACCGTTGGCATTAGCCTGAGCGATTTAGCAACGCGTCCCACCCGCGTCTTAGTAGCCGGCGGTGCTCATAAGGCCGAGGCACTACAGGTCGCCTTGGATATGGGCCTTGCCACCCACCTAGTCACGGATCAAACCACGGCGCACAAACTGGTGAACTCTACAGAGAGTCGCCTTCCTCACCATTAATGCACATTTGTTAATTATTTCATTGACATTGGTGCCGCGGGGGCTAAACTGACTGGTGACACAGTCCACCAGTCCACGTTGAGGAGTACTCCATGTCTCAGACTGAGATTTCCACCCCGCACATCAACCCGCACGGCACCCCCATCGCAGAGACCGTTTTGCTGCCCGGCGATCCCCTCCGCGCCAAATTCATCGCGGATACCTTCTTGGAAGATGTCGTCCAATTCAATGAAATCCGCAACATGCTGGGCTTTACCGGCACCTACAACGGCAAGCCCATCTCCGTTATGGGCACCGGTATGGGAATTCCCTCTATCGGTATCTACTCCTGGGAATTGATCCATAAGTTCGGTGCGAAAAAGCTCATCCGCGTCGGCTCCATCGGTGCTATGCAAGAAGACATCGAATTGCACGATGTCATCGTGGCATCTTCTGCTTCTACCGATTCCAACTTCCTGTCACAGTATGACCTGCCGGGCACCTACGCCCCCACCGCATCTTGGAAGCTACTCAAGGCGCTGGTAGATGAGGCCGAGCGCCAGGAGACCCCGATCCACGTGGGCAATATCCTAAGTTCTGACATGTTCTACCACATGGATAAGACCGTCAACGGCCGCTGGGCGCACATGGGCGTGCTTGGTGTGGAAATGGAATCCGCCGCACTCTATGCCACCGCCGCCGAGGCCGGTGTCGACGCCTTGGGCCTATTCACCGTCTCAGACAATGTGGTCAACGGCACCCAGCTTTCTGCCGAGGACCGCCAGAGTGCATTCCACACCATGATGAAACTCGCCTTGCCGCTTAACGCAGTCGACTAAGCTCCTCTTCCCACAAAGGACAACTTCCATGCTGAAAAAAGTTAAGGCCATGCCGGGGGATCGCACCCAGGTTAACCCCAAGGCGGCCGTCCCTATCCTCCTTTTCGTCTTCGTCTTCTCTCTCATCATTGACAATGGATTCAAGACGATGACCATGCCGATCGCGGAAGCGCTGGAGATCTCCGATAAGACCGCTTCGCTGCAGGCCTCGCTGGCCGGCGTCATCATTGGTATCGGTGCCGTCGTCTACGCCGCCTTGGCGGACTCCATCTCTATTCGGAAGCTCATGCTGACCGGTATCGGGTTTGTGGCCGTGGGTTCCATCCTGGCTTTCATTTTCTCCGGTTCGTGGGCCATGGTGTTGACTGGGCGTTTGATTCAGACCACCGGTTTGGCCGCCGCTGAGACGCTCTATGTCATCTACGTGACCAAGCACTTGAGTGAGGATGATCAAAAGACCTACCTCGGCTTTTCCACCGCTGCCTTCCAGGCCGGCCTGCTCATTGGTGCGCTGACCTCTGGGTTCATCTCCACTTACGTGTCCTGGACGGCGATGTTCCTCATCCCACTTATCCTCCTGCTCACCATTCCGCCCATCATTAAAAATGTGCCGGAAGATGAGGCCGTGGAGGGCCACCTGGACGCACTTGGCCTGTTCTTTGTCGCCGTCTTCGCCAGCGCTCTCATCATGTTTATGCAGGATTACGCCTGGTACTGGCTCGTCTTGGCAGCCATTGGCTTAGTCCTGTTCATCGTGCACATCAAGAACGCAAAGAACCCCGTGGTCACCCCGGAATTCTTTACCAATGGACGCTACGTGTGGACCATCGTCATGGTGCTCTTTGTCTATTCCACCCAGCTGGGCTTTATCTTCCTGCTTCCCTATGCAGCCCAAGACCTGCACGGCATGAGCCTTGACCGTGCTTCGTTGTTGCTCATTCCTGGCTATGCCTGCGCCGTGCTCGTCGGTGTTTTATCCGGCAAGATCGGCACGGTGCTCTCGTCTCGATCCACCATCTATACCGCTTTTGCTTTGGTTGCAGGTTCCTTATTCATTGCCGCGCTCTTTGCACAGGTTCACGTGGCCGTGCTTGTTATCACCATCATTGCCTTTGCCAGCGGCTTTTCCCTGATGTATGCACCACTGGTCAATACTGCGCTGCGCAATATCACCGCAGCCAAGTCCGGTATCGCCATCGGCTTTTATAACCTCACCATCAATATCGCCATCCCGCTGGGCATTGCGTACACCGCCAAGCTGATGGAGTCCACCAGCTACACCACCACCCTGCTCATTCTCACCGTCATCGCCCTCTTCGGTTCCGCGCTGTACATCATTTCAGATCTGAAGATGGCTAAAAACGAACCCGCCCCAGTTTCCTAAAGGAGAAAATCATGACTTCCCAGAACCTCACCCGCTCAGACGTTGCTTCCTACATCGACCACACCCTGCTCAAGCCAGAGGCCACCCCGGAGCAGTTCCGCACCTTGGTAGAAGAGGCCACCGAGCTTGGCACCTATGCCGTGTGCGTCTCCCCTTCCGCCCTGCCGCTCGAGACCCCAGAGTCCCTCCACGTCGCCACGGTCGTGGGCTTTCCTTCCGGCGCCGTCAAGCCGGAAATCAAGGCTGCTGAGGCAGCCCGCGCGGTTGCCGATGGCGCCGAGGAAGTAGACATGGTCATCAACATCCCGCTGGCCATCGAGGGCCGCGCCGAGGAGCTGCAGGCAGAAATCCAGGCCGTGCGCGATGCCATCCCAGGCGAGGTGCTCAAGGTCATCATCGAGTCTGCCGCGCTTTCCGATGCCGCCATTGTCCTCGCCTGCCAGGCCGCCGCTGCCGCTCAGGCGGACTTTGTAAAGACCTCCACAGGTTTCCACCCCGCCGGCGGTGCCTCCACCCACGCAGTCAAGCTCATGCGCGAGACCGTAGGCGACAAGCTGGGCGTGAAGGCCTCCGGCGGCATCCGTACCGCCGAGGATGCCCTCGCCATGATCGAGGCCGGCGCCAGCCGCCTGGGGCTGTCCTCCTCTGCCAAGATCCTCGAGGAGCTTTAAGCCATGTCTGTGGATAAGACCTTCGATATCGACTACGCCCGCACTTGGGCCGAACACGATCCGGATGCGGACACCGCCCGTCAGGTGCTCACGTGGATCGAGGAAGATAACTCCGAAGAACTCGCCGCCGCCTTCGCGGGCCCCTGAACTTTGGTACCGCGGGCCTGCGCGCTGCCGTGGGCGCGGGCGAATCCCGCATGAACCGCGCCGTGGTCATTCGCACCACCTACGGTCTTATTACCTGGCTCAAGCAGCAGGTCGATACCCCGGTCGTTGTCATCGGCTGCGATGCCCGCCACGGCTCCG
Organism: Corynebacterium sp. KPL2895; assembly: GCF_040225815.1. Classification (NCBI taxonomy): domain Bacteria; kingdom Bacillati; phylum Actinomycetota; class Actinomycetes; order Mycobacteriales; family Corynebacteriaceae; genus Corynebacterium; species Corynebacterium sp. KPL2895. The sequence goes on along the minus strand of NZ_JBEHFY010000033.1, from coordinate 7,334 downwards.
CGCAGTTCCAGCGCGATGCCGCGCAGGTTATCTCCGCCGCTGGCGGAAAGGCCTTAGTCCTGCCTGCGCAGAATCCGACCCCGCTGACCGCCTTCACGGTGCGTTCTTTGGGCGCGGACGCCGGCATTATGGTTACCGCCTCCCACAACCCGCCCGCCGATAATGGCTACAAGGTGTACCTGGGTGGCCGCGTTGCCACCGGCCCGGGCGAGGGCGTGCAGCTCATCTCCCCGGCCGATAAGGAAATCGCCGCCGTCATCGCTAAGGCCCCCTATGCCGATGAGGTCCCGCTCACCTCCGATCACATCGAGGACGTCGATACCCGCGCGGAGTACCTCGACCGTGCAGCCGCGTTGGTCGGTGAAAATACCGATATCACCATCGCTTTGACCGCCATGCACGGCGTGGGTGCCGAACTGGGTAAGGAACTGCTGTCTCGCTGCGGCTTTAATGTCTCGCTGGTGCCGGAACAGGCTGCTCCTGACCCCGATTTCCCCACGGTTTCTTTCCCCAACCCGGAAGAGCCCGGCGCCCTAGACCTTGGTATTCAGCATGCCGAGAAAATCGGTGCCGATATCCTTATCGCTTATGACCCTGACGCCGATCGCTGCGCCGCCGCCGTTCCCACCGATGGCACCTGGCGCCAGCTCAGTGGCGATGAGACCGGTGCCTTGCTTGGCGATTACCTCGCTCGCCGCGGCGCTACCGGCAACTTCGCCAACTCCCTCGTATCGTCCCGCCTGCTCGGGCGCATCGCCGCGCACTACGGCCTCGGCCACGAGGAAACCCTGACCGGTTTCAAGTGGATCGCCCGCACCCCGGAACTGGCCTTCGGCTACGAAGAAGCTATTGGTTTCTGCCCCGATCCCAACGCAGTGCGCGATAAGGACGGCATCTCCACCTCCGTGGTGCTTGCCAGCCTCGCCGCCGAATGCAAGGCAGCCGGAAGCAGCCTCCTGGACCGCTTGGATGATATCTACGCCACGGTCGGTGCCCTGCACACCCAGCCGCTGACCTTCCGTGTTGAGGACCTGAGCCTGATTACCCAAGCAATGGACAAGGTCTCTACCACCCCACCGACCGAACTCGCTGGCTCCCCGGTATCCAAGGTGGAAAAGTTCGCACAAGGCTCGAAGTTCTTCACCGAGAACGATGACCGCGTCATCGTTCGTCCCTCCGGCACCGAGCCCAAGCTCAAGTGCTATCTAGAGTCCCCCGACGCTGGGCGCCTCGATGCCATCGCGGCCGACCTGCGCGATTACTTTGGGCTCTAAGCTACTCTTGTAAAAGCCAAGCAGTAAGCTCTTGTACTGCTTGGCTTTTGCCTCCCGCATAGCTCTCTTCCAGTTCTAAGGCCACCGATTCAAAGATTTTCTCAGAAAGTGCCTTAGCCCTATCCGCAGTAATTTTTCCGCGAAGATCATCTAGTGGAACAGCAATGGCACCATCTCTGCTCGGCCTCATCCAATAAGACCGCATATCCGCAGCGTACATTTTGGGAAACGTACCTGAGATTTGAGATTCAAGCACTACATTGCCAAAAAATAGTGTTGTTAGCCGCCTTTCTTCCATGCCCTTCATCGTATGCGAAAATAAAACGCTGGAAGACGCCTCTCTCCCAAGATGAGACGGTGCCTGATACTTCTCAATGGACACGAAAAGCCGATTCAAAAAGCATTAGACGAGCCAAACCGACTACTTGAACAAGCACAAGAGATGTTCAATATTCCGATACCCCGGGATCTGGGTTTGTCGATTGCTAAGAGATTAAAGGTAGAGAATTCCCTCAACAGCGAATATCAACTATTTAATGGTGATATGACACGTCCCATCGGTACCAGAGCGACCTTTGGCAACGATTTCAGCACGGTCCAAATCCCCGTTATAGGTACTGGCTCCAGTTTGGATACTAGTTGTTGTGCTGGACAGTTCAACGCTATCCTCCTGCACAACTTCGTCGCCATTCATATATTTGATGGTTAATTCATCACCGGGTTGACCTTCATAGTGAATGTGGGGCGTATTCTTCTCGTTATCCATTTTCACCACTTGCGGATCGCACTCCCCTTCAGCCGTAACATTCCCAAGTATTGGAGCGTCTGAGGGACGGGGCTCAAAACTCTCCAGAGAAGTATCGCCATTATTCGGTGCCTCAGATTCTGCAGAGGGCTCAGGGTCTTGCACACCACAACCTACGAGCATTAAAGGTAAGCAAACAGTACTGATAGCAAGCTTATTCAACCGCATGCAGACACCCTATCAATCGTTCACGTACTGAAAACTAACCTTATTCTGGGCTATCACGAGCATCTGTTAGTCCTATTCAAGGTGTGCCGCGTCCCATAGAGCTTTCAGATCCGCCCTGCAGGAGAAAACGACGAAGCCCCACAAGCCTGTGCTTGTGGGGCCCTGTGTTGTGCCAGGTAGAAGATTCGAACTTCTGAAGGCAATGCCGGCGGATTTACAGTCCGCTCCCTTTGGCCGCTCGGGCAACCTGGCATGCACTCTGTGGTGCGTGTATGTACTTTACTATGAAGCACCCACCTACCTCCAAATCGCCAGCGCAGCGGGGAAAAATGGGGTGTGTAGGAGGGGTGCAGGCAAGCAGCTAGCCCACGCGGCGAACGGTGTAATCCGCGAGCTGGCGCAGCGCTTGGCTAGCGGAATTTTCCGGCAGTACGGAAAGCTGTTCTTCTACCGTGCGGAGGTAGGCGTTAATGTCCTCTAGCGCCCGCTGACGGCCGCCAGACTGGCGCAGGAGCTCAATGGCACGCTCGACCTCAGCATCGGTTTCTAGGGGGCCTGTCAGCAGCTCACGCAGCTGGTCTCCCACCTCGCCGTCCTCTTCCAAGGCGTAGAGGACGGGGAGGGTAAAGACACCCTCGCGCAGGTCGGTGCCCGGAGTCTTTCCGGACTCTTCTGGATCGGAGAAGATATCGATGACATCGTCCACAATCTGGAAAATCATGCCGATGGCACCGCCAATGCGGCTCAACGCAGCAGCGTATTCTGCAGAAGCGCCCGAGTGGTACGCGCCGAGGTAGCCGGCAGAGGCGATAAGCACCGCGGTCTTTTCCTGAATAACGGCCATATAGTGGTCCACGGGGTTGGCTTCGCCAGCACCAATGGTCTCGCGCATCTGGCCGGTCACCAGCTCTTCAAAGGTATCCGCGAAGTGGCCTACGGTATGGGTATCTAGTTGGCTCATCAGGCGGGAGGCGTGTGCGAGGAGGGCATCGCCGGCAAGGATGGCTACGGAGTTATTCCACCGGGAGTTGGCGGATTCCACGCCGCGGCGGCGGTCCGCCTCATCCATCACATCATCGTGGTACAGGGTGGCAACGTGCACCATCTCCACAACGGTGGCGGACTTAATAACCTCTTCACAGCCCGGTTTGGTGCCGTACTCAGAGGCAAGCAGTGCCATCATCGGACGAAAGCGCTTGCCACCTGCCTTGGACAGATGGCTTACCTTGTCCTTCAAGAAGTCCTGGCCGCGGTCAGTTTCACTGCGCAGCTTTTCTTCTACTGCTTCCATGCCCGCGCCAATGCGTTCATTAAGCTGTGGATCACCAAGATCCACGTGAGTGGCATGCGAGTGGCCGTGAGTCATTAAATAGCGTTCCTTGCAATTAAAAGCCAGAGATAATCGTTTATCTACCGTAGTCCAAACCAGCCCCCTTAACACACTTGAGGGGTTGAACTAGTGCAATGATAGTCCCTATGTCGGAACAGATCGATTCCCCCCGCCCTGTCGAAGTCGCCATCATCGGTGCAGGACCCGCCGGAGCCGCTGCGGCCATCCACGCCGCCCGCGCTGGCTATGAGACTGTCCTCATTGATTCATCCGCCTTCCCCCGCGATAAAACCTGCGGCGATGGTCTTACCCCGCGGGCAATGCACCAGCTAGATAAGCTCGGCATTACCGTTAACGCCTCCTACCGCAACCGCGGGCTCAAGCTGCACGGCTACGGCGAGGACGTCACTGCCCCGTGGCCGCAGACCTATCCTTCCCAGGTGGGCACTGCCCTGCCGCGCTTTAGGCTCGATGCGCAGCTGGTAGAGGCTGCCACCGCCGCCGGGGCCACGCTCATATCTGGTACCCCCGCGAGCGCCCCAGTCATGGAGGGCAACCGGGTGACCTCATTTCGCATCGGCAAGCAGATTATTCAGCCGAAATGGCTCATCGTGGCCGATGGCGTGCGTTCTACCTTTGGCAAGCAATTGGGCCGCACCTGGCACCGCGATGAGGTCTATGGCATCGCCGCGCGCTCCTATGCCGCCTCCCCTCAGGCAACCGAGCCGTGGATGCACTCGCACGTGGAATTAAAAGACGAAGACGATTCCGTCCAGCCCGGCTACGGGTGGATTTTCCCGTTGGGAGCAGAGCTTGGGCAGGTCAATATCGGCGTCGGCGCGCTTTCGACCGCGCAGCGGCCGGCCAAGATTAATACCAAAAAGTTGCTGGAATTCTACGCCGCCCAGCAGCGCGCGGAGTGGGGCCTTGGGGACATCGAACACGTCACCTCTGCCCTGCTGCCCATGGGCGGGGCGGTCTCTAATGTGGCGGGGGCCAATTGGATGCTTATTGGCGATGCCGCCGCTTGCGTCAACCCCTTAAACGGCGAGGGCATCGACTACGGCCTCGAGACCGCAGCGCTCGCGGTGGGCATGCTCGGGCCGAAAGATTTCACCCTCGCGTGGCCAGCTACCCTGCGCGAGCACTACGGCGAATCCTTCCTGCTTGCGCGCACGGCCGCCCGCCTGTTGACCTACCCGCAATTCCTGCCCGTGGCGGGCCCGTTGGCGCTGCGCGGTCCGGTGGGCCGCTTGCTGATGCCCGCGGCAGCCCGCCTTATGGGCAACCTCATCACGGAGGAGGACCGCGACCTTATCGCCCGCCTGTGGCGCACGGCCGGCCGCACCGTTGGCACCGTCCGGCGCGATACGCCCCTGTGGGCCTCCACTGCGGCGGTCTAGGGAGCTTCAGGGGTTACTGTGGGGCATCGGCAAGCGGCTTCGTTGCCGAGTGCAAGGCAACGATACCCAGGGTGAGGTTTTGCCAGCCCGCGTTGGCCCAACCATTGCGGTTGATGGCCGCCGCCAACTCCTCTTGTCCAGGCCAAGCGCGGATGGATTCCGCGAGGTAAATATAGGCATCCGGGTTGGAGGAGACCACGCGCGCAACCGGGGGCAGCAGGCGCATGAGGTATTCCTTGTACACGGTGCCAAATACCGGGACGATGGGCGTGGAAAATTCCGCCACCGCCAGGCGCCCGCCCGGCTTGGTCACGCGCGCCATTTCCCGCAGCCCCAGCTCGTAATCGTGGATATTGCGCAGGCCATAGGAGACGGTGACGGCGTCAAACGTATTATCCGCAAAAGGCAATTTCATGCCATCGCCAGCCACCTTGGGCACGTCGCGCTCGCTTCCGGCGGCGAGCATGCCGCGCGAAAAGTCGCAGGCTACGCACCATGCACCGGATTTGGACAGCTCTTCTGTGGATACCGCGGTTCCGGCCGCGAGGTCGAGGACCTTCTCCCCCGGCTGCAGGTTCAGGCGCTCGCGGGTGCGCTTGCGCCAGCGCTTGTCCTGCCCAAAGGACAAGACGGTATTGGTGAGGTCGTATTTTTCGCCGACGGCGTCAAACATGCGCGCGACGTCGAAGGGCTTTTTATCCAGATCTGCCTTAGACACAAATGCCTAGTCTAGGCTACGCGGGCCCCAAGGGCACGAGCCGCCCACCGCGGCAGCTCCGGGCGCTGCCCCAAAATGGTCAGCGGCACCCGCCGGGTATCTTCCAGCACCTCTTCGTAGTAGCCCACCAGCTGCTCGCACAGCGCGGTCCACGTCTTCGAAGAAATGGATGCGCGGGCATTATCCCGCAATTCCGCGTGCACCTCTGGGTTTAAGAGTGCATCGACGGCATTGGGCAGGTCCTCGACAAAGCTATCCACGTCTAAAAGCAGGCCGTTATAGCCTTCCTGGATAAGATCCACGGGCCCGCCTGCCCGCGGGCCGATGGTGGGCACGCCAGAGGCTTGGGCCTCTTGGATGGACTGACAGAAGGTTTCAAATTCGCCGGCGTGCACAAAGACATCGAACGAGGCATAGGCCTGCGCTAGCTCCTCACCGCTCAGCGCGCCGGTGAACACGGCGCTGGGAAGCTGCGCCTCCAATAGCGGGCGCTCGGGGCCGTCACCGACAATAACCAGCTGAATATCCTCGCGGTCATTGAGTGCCGATAGGCGGTGCACGCCCTTTTCCGCGGCCAAGCGGCCGACGAAGCCGACTATGTTCTTCTTTCCGCTCCGGTCCCAGCTGCGGCGCAGGGATGCAGAGCGCTTTTCGGGATGGAATAGCTCGGCATTGACGCCGCGGCCCCAGTGGCGCACGTGCTTGATGTGGTGTTTTTCCAAGTCCCGGATGGTTAGCGAGGACGGTGCCAGGGTCATCTGGCAGGAATTGTGGATGGTACGCAGCCACTCCCACACGCCATAGGCCAATGCGGAGGCGTGGTACTTGGTGGCGAACCCGGCGACATCGGTTTGATAGAGCGCCACTGCCGGAATGCGCTGTTGGCGGGCCGAAAATGCGCCCGCTGCACCCAACACAAACGGGCTGGCTAGGTGGATGATATCGGGCTTGAACTTCCGCAGCGCGTCATCCACGGCCGTGGTAGGCACGCCCACCGGCAGCGAATCCACCAGCGGCACGCGCACGGTGGGCACGCGGTAGATGGGAAAGCCCAAATAATCGGGGATTTCTTCTTGGCCCTCGCGGGCACCGGGGGCGATGACAATCGCATCGTGTCCGGTTTCGTGCAGGTGCTCCAAAACGCGCAGCACCGAGTTTGTCACGCCATTGACATTGGGAAGGAACGATTCGGCCACGATTGCAACTCGCATGCCACCATAATGGCTTATTTTTCTCGGCCTTTGGTGAATCCAATGAAAAATCTAGGTAAATTATTTTTCAGCGGGATTTTTCAGCGCGGCGGGTGTTCAGGTTAATAAGCCGCCACAACCCCACTGCGCCAAGCGTCGACACGATGGCCACGGACAGCGCCGGTATGACCGCCAAGGTCCACTCGCGGCCTTCTACCTTCACCAAATCCGGGTTATCTTCGGCGTACTGCACCCATACCTGCTGTCCCTCGCCCAGGTCGGTGGGATAGAGCAATCCTTGCCGCGGGGCATGGTAGATCCCGTCACTATCTTGAAAATCCACGGTGGTGCGCAGCACGCCGACGTCCTTGACCGTTGCCAAGGCCCGGTTAGGCTGTGCGGAAATGGCGCGGTCATTGAGGAATGGCCCCACCACGAGGCCCACC